>CALVTI010000066.1 GCA_944361835.1 uncultured Clostridia bacterium | reverse complement strand
GGGCCTGTTTCTCCAGTACAACCATCTACTCCATCTACGCCATCAGCCCCAGCTTCACCTTTTTCACCCTTGAATCCGCGAGGAATCGTAAAGTCAAATACGTGATTTGGGAAAACACCACTATCTACAACAAAAGCTTGAGTGCCCTCATCGCCAGTAGTTGTTGTGCCAACAGATAGAGTTTCTGCCACGCCCGTTGCTCCAGTAGCGCCGGTTGCGCCTGTAGCTCCAGTGGCACCTGTAACGCCAGTTACACCTGTTGCTCCAGTAGTTCCTGTCGCCCCGGTTACACCGGTGGCTCCAGTTACACCTGTTGCCCCTGTTACACCAGTAGCACCCGTTGCGCCAGTGGGCCCTCTAAAGCTTGCAGGATCTAAACTTATAGAAAAGCTTGAGGTCAGGCCAGTTGTCGATTGACAACAGCCACAACCACAGTTATTACTGCAACAATTAAACATGATTTTCTCCTTTTTTTGGTGAATTACTCACCATTTCATTGTATGGAGAAGACGCGCATTGTGTTAATATATGACAAACAGTTGTTTTTATTTTAAGAATAATATATTATTTAATCATGAAAAAATTTTTTGTAAAGCCTGAAGATAGAGAGGGAGAGGAGTTTGTCGTAAAGGGCGAAAACTTTGTTCATATGAGAAAAGTCCTCAGGACAGAAGTGGGAGAGCAGGTAGAGCTTTTGGCTGGCGACGGGAAGGTATACCTTTGCGAGGTCAGCGAAATTTTGGAAGGTAAGGCTAGAGTAAGAATTTTGCAGGAGAGAGAAAATTTGGCAGACCCAAAACTCAATATCACAGTCTACCAAGCCCTTCCTAAAGGTGACAAATTTGAGTTTTTACTGCAAAAGCTGAGTGAACTAGGCGTAAAAAAACTTGTGCCATTCGAGAGCGAGTTTACGATTAAAAAGCCAAAGGATAAGGCGGAGAGGTATAAAAAACTTGCTGAGGAGGCCTGTAAGCAGTGTGGCAGAAGCCTTCCTCTAGAGGTGGCGGAATGCATTAGTTTTAAGGCTATGCTAAAAGAGATTTCAAAAACTGAAAAGACTTTCTTTGCCTATGAAATTGAGCTTGATGGGAGCCTCTCGGTCAAAGATATGCTGGAGGAGCTCAAAGAGGCTAGAGACATAGCTTTGATTGTGGGCAGTGAAGGTGGTTTTTCACAAAGAGAGGCGGAGAGTATTTTAGAGGCAGGAGCGAGTGCTGTCAGCCTGGGAAAGAGAATTTTGAGGTGTGAGACTGCCTGCGTGGCGATGACGGCCTTAGTCAGCCTTTATTTAGAAAATTAGGAGAACAAATGAAAATTGTAGTATATTCGCTCGGGTGTAAAGTAAATCAATATGAGAGTGACGCGCTCATTTCTGCGCTAAAGAAACTCGGCCATGAGGTCACAAATGAGCTTGAAAAGGCCGACATATATATATTAAACACTTGCGCGGTGACAAATGAGGCGGAGAAAAAGTCTAGACAAATGATAGCCAAGTTTAATGCTTTAAATGAAAACGCTAGAGTTTTGGTATGCGGCTGTGCGAGCGAGAAGGACTCAAAGCAGTTTGTTAAGCTCAAAAACGTCCATTTTGTCAGCGGTACAACAAACAAGATTAAGCTCGTTGAGAGTCTAGACAGAGACGGAGTAGAGGTGGAGGCGCTCAGTCCAGTCTATGAAAATTTAACTATAGATAAAGCTTCAAACACGAGGGCTTTTGTCAAAATTCAGGACGGTTGCAACAACTTTTGCTCCTATTGCATAATTCCATATTTGAGAGGGAGAAGCCGAAGTAGAGACATAGTGAGCATTCTCAAAGAAATAGACCTTCTTACGGCGCCTAGCCTTGAGCATATGTCGGCAAACGAAATTGTGCTCACAGGCATAAACCTTGCAGATTTTAGGATAGATAGTGCGCTCGGCATGACCACGCTTTTAAAACAGCTCGAAAATTGCCCAGCTAGAATAAGGCTTGGCTCTATGGAAGTCGACCTCATAACCGAAGAATTTTTAACGCAGGCAAAAAGCATGGTAAATTTCTGCCCACACTTTCACCTCTCAATGCAGAGCGGGGCAAACAGCGTCTTAAAGAGAATGAACAGGCACTATACCGTGAGAAAATATTTGAGAGCAGTAAAGCTCATACGCAAATATTTTCCTGACGCAAACATAACTACCGACATTATAGTGGGTTTTGCTGGAGAGACGCCAAGGGAGTTTAGAAGAACCGTGAGGACTATAAAGAAGGCGAAGTTTGGAGGCATGCACATATTTCCATATTCCGTCAGGACAGGCACTGTGGCTGAGAAGATGATAACCTCTGGCAAATGGAAGCTCCTAAACGGCAAAGAAGTCAAAAAAAGAGCTGAAAAGCTCAACGAGCTTGCAAAAGAGCTCAAAGTAGAGTATATTAAAAAGTGTGTGGGCAAAGAATTTGTGCTTTTGATAGAAGAAGTTAAGGACGAATACTTTGTCGGCACGACTGAAAATTATTTAAAGTGTTATTTAAAAGCGCAGGGGCTAGACTATAACTCGCTCTATGTTGTGAGAGTAATAGAGCCTTTTAAAGATGGCGCGCTTGTAGAACTTGTTTAGAGGTAATTATGAAAATAGTGGTTGATGGCTTTGGCGGAGATTATGCTCCTGGCGAAATAGTAAAGGGCTGTGAGCTTGCTCTCAAAGCGCATGAAGAGCTGGAGATTATAATCACAGGCAAGGAAGAGGAGATTAAAAAGAGCTTGAGCTCTGCTTGTGAAAGACTCATTATTAAAAACGCAGACGAAGTTATATCCTATGACGAACCACCGACTGTAGCGATAAAGAGACCAAACACCTCTCTTGGCCTAGCCTATGATATTTTGAAGACAGAAGAGGACGTCGTGGCTCTTGTTTCGGCAGGGAGCACGGGCGCAGTTTTGGCTGGCGGCTTTTTAAAGATTGGCAGAATTAAAGGCGTTTCAAGACCTGCTCTTGCGCCTCTTCTTCCTACAAAGAAGGGCACAAACGTGCTCCTTATTGACTGCGGAGCAAACGCTGATTGCAAGCCCATAAACCTCGCCCACTTTGCTCTTATGGGGAGCGTTTATTTCTCAAACCTATTTTCTGTTAAGGCTCCAAAGGTCGGGCTGCTCTCAAACGGCACAGAGGAAGGCAAGGGGAATGAACTTACAAAAGAGAGCTACGAACTTTTGAAGAAGCTTCCTATAAATTTCGTTGGGAATATAGAGGCGAGAGACATAGTCTCTGGAGAGGTCGATGTCGTCGCGTGTGATGGCTTTAGCGGGAATATTGCGCTAAAGAGCATAGAGGGGGCAGCCTCGCTTGTGACAAGAAAGCTCAAAGAGGAAATAAAGTCTGGCTTTTGGTCAAAGGTCGGCGCGCTTTTCATGAAAAGAGCTTTTAAAAATCTTAAGAGTAGCATGGACTATACAAAGTATGGTGGCTCGCCGTTTATAGGTTGTAAGAAAATAATCATAAAGTCTCATGGCGATAGCAAAGCTGAGACTATCTCAAGAGCTATAGAGCAAGCTATGGAGGTATCTTCTCTTGGTATTATGGAAAAAATTGAGAAAGAGCTGAGCGAGATAAAGATTGAGGAATAAGATGAAAGAAATTTATGAAAAGCTGGGCTACAGCTTTAAAAATGAGAAGCTCTTGTCGGTCGCTCTTACACACAGGTCGTTTTCAAAAACCAACTATGAGAGGCTAGAATTTTTGGGAGATAGTATACTTGATTTTTATGTAGCGGACTATCTATATAGAAAGTCAAAGCTCAGCGAAGGTGAACTGACTCGGCTCAGGGCGAGCTTTGTGAGCGAAGACAATCTCTATAAAGTGTTTGACGAGCTTGAGCTAGGCTCATATGTGCGAGTGGGCAGGAGTTACACTTCAGCGCTCACCAAGGCTATAAAGGCCGATGTGTTTGAGGCTATAGTCGGGGCTATATATTTAGACGGCGGGCTTGAGGAAGCTGAAAAATTTGTTGAGAAAAAGCTTAGGCTCAAAGACTTTAAGTCTAAAGAGCAAAAAGACCCAAAGACTAGGCTACAAGAATATATCCAACAGGTTTCGCCAAAGTCAAAGATTACTTACCGCTTAGTTTCCCAGACTGGCTATGCTCACTCTCCTGAGTTTGAGATGGCACTATTTATTGACAACAAACAAATTTGCTCCAGCAAGGGAAAGACAAAACAAGATGCCGAGCAGGAGTGCGCTAGGCTAGGTCTTGAAAAAATATGTAAATAAAACAAATCTTGGTACAATTAAATTGCAAGCCAAGATTTTTTTTGATATAATGACCTAAGATAATCACTTATTACATAAGGGGAAAAGCGTGTATTTCAAACAGTTGCAGATAGCAGGGTTTAAGTCCTTTGCAGATAAAATTGAGGTCAAGTTTGATGACGGCGTGACTGCTATAGTTGGCCCAAATGGTTGTGGAAAGAGCAATGTTGCCGACGCCATAAAATGGGTGCTTGGTGAGCAGAGCTCCAAAAACCTTCGTGGTTCCACTATGCAAGATGTCATCTTTAACGGCACTGAAAAGCGAAAAAGTCTCTCATACTGTGAGGTGACTTTGACTTTCAATAACACAGACCGTATCTTTAACTACGACTACGATGAGATAGCCATAACTAGAAAGCTCTATCGTTCGGGCGAGAGTGAATACCTCATGAACAGACAGCCTTGCAGGCTTAAAGATATTCAAAATCTCTTGTTTGGCTCGGGTGTGGGAAAAGACGGCTACTCTATCATTGGGCAGGGCAAAGTCGAAGAGATTATCTCTTCAAAGCCAGAAAATAGAAGAGCTATATTTGAAGACGCCGCAGGCATTTCAGGCTTTAAGTCTAGAAAGGTTGAGGCTGAGAGAAAACTTGAGAGGACAAGAGACAACCTTAGCCGTGTCAAAGACATCTTGGCCGAGATTGAGCGACAGCTAGGGCCTATGAAAAAGCAGGCAGAGGTCGCAAAACAATATCTTGAGTTTAGAGACACTTTAAAAGACCTTGAGATAAACGCTTATCTCTACCAATACGAAAACGCAAGCGAGACAAAGGCCAAGATAAACGTCAAACTCAGCGCTATATTAGAAGAATTGTCTCTTCGCCAAGCTGAGCTCGTGGGTATAAACCAGAAATATAGTGACAGCATGGAGCAGATAGCCAATTTTGACAAGACTATGGCTGCTCTTCACGAAGAGCTTTTAGCGCTCACTGTAAACATAGAAAAACAGGCTGGCGAGGTCAAGCTCATAAGAGAGCGTATAAATCATAACGTCGAGCAAAGCGACAAAATAAACCTTGACATATTAAATTGTGAGAACACTCTTAAAAAGCTGACAGCGGAAAAAGAGTTTAAAGAGACCAAAAAGGCTGAGCTTACGACAAACCTTAGAGGTCTAGACCAGGCTCAAAATGACCTTACGAAACAATATTTTGACATTGTAGACAAAATTGCATTTAGCGAAAATGAGGTGGAAAAATCTCAAGAGGAGATGCTCACCGAACTTGAGAAGATGTCAAATATAAAGTCAAACCGTTCTCGTCTTGAGGCTCAAAAAGAGCTGTTTAAGCAAAACCTAAATGAAAACAGCATTAAGTTAGATGTCTTAAGGTCAAGACTTAACGAGCTCGAAAGCCAAGAAGAGGCCGTGGCAAACACTTGTAAAAAGCTAGAAGATAAAAAGCTAGCCTCGTCTAAAAGCTATGCTGACGCAAAGTTTAGGATAGACAGTCTGACAGGTCAAATTGGAGATGGCGAACAAGAGCGTCATAACCTTTACGCTAAAATACAAGTTTTCGAGAACAGGCGAAAGATGCTGGCTGATATGCAAGCGGCTTATGAAGGCTACGCCTATGCAGTCAAAAAGCTCTTAAAAGAGAGCGAGAAGAACACTGGCATAAAACAGCGAATGGTGGGCGTTTTAGCTTCGCTCATCAAGGTGCCTGAAAAATATGAGACTGCCATAGAAACAGCGCTTGGTTCGGCCGTTCAAAACATAGTCACTCTAAACGAAAATGCGGCAAAAGACCTCATAAACTATTTAAAACAAAACCAGTTTGGTCGCGCCACTTTTCTTCCTATAACCTCAATGAAGCCGAGATACTTAGCCGAAAGCGACAAGGCGAGCCTCAAGATGGCTGGCTGTGAAGGCGTTGCGAGCGAACTCATAAGCTTTAAGCCTGAGATAAAAAATGTCGTCCTAAACCTTCTTGGCTCGACCGTCATCGTGAACAATCTCGAAACGGCAGTAACTCTAGCTAAAAGCACAAGATTTTCTTTTAAGATAGTCACGCTTGATGGCGATGTCATAAACCCTACTGGCTCTATGTCAGGTGGCTCTAAAAAGGCTGAAGCGGCAAACCTCATCAGCCGTGAGAGAGAGATTGAGACTCTCGCCAAAGAAGTAGAGAAGTGTAAAAAAGAATATCTCACAAAGCAGGAAGAGACCAAAAAACTTACCGAGCTTTTAGAAAAGCATAGACAGAGCCTAGCTGGCCTTGAAAGTGAAAAGAACGAGGCAGAAGTCGAACTAGCCAAAGAGAGCGAAAAGCTCGACAATTTAAGAAAAACATTAGGCGAACTCAAAGCTGAGAGAAGCGAAGTTGAGAAGGCTATAAAGACGCTTGAAGAGCAGGTGAAGAATATAGATGAGATGCTTTCAGGCCAAGATGTGGCTTCTCCTCTTGCTCGAAAAGTCAGTGACGATAAAAAACAGGCCACAAACGCACTCAAAGAGCAGAAAGAAAAGATTTCTGGCGAGCTCACAGCTGTCAGGGTCAAGATAGCCCAGACTGAGGCCGAACTTGCTTCGCTTGATGAAGATTTTAAGAGAATAAACCTTCAACTAGCCGAAACAAACGAAACATACGAAAGCTCAAAGGCCGAACTTGAGAACAATCAAAAACTCATAGCTGAAGCAGAAGAGCTTATAAAACAGCAAATAGAAGCCAATACTTCTGCTGAGGCAAAATCTCGAATAGAAGCCATTAAGAAAGAACAAGAAAAAATCGACAGCGACAAGATTGAGCTCAACGCCAAACTTAAAGAATACGAGACCAAGAGAGGCGAACTGATTGAGGAGTCTAATCGCATAACTGAGCGCAAATATCACGAAGAGATGCTTCTTAGCAAGGTCGATACAGATATAGAGGCTATGCAGGAGCGCATATTTGAAGAATATGAGCTCACATACCAGACGTGTCAAGAGTTTAGAAGAGCAGACTTTGATATAGAGTTTGCTATGCCTGAAATTGGCCGAATTAAGAAAGAAATCCAAAAGCTAGGTTATGTAAACGTAGGTGCTATAGAGCAGATAAAAGAGCTTTATGAGCGTTATGACACCATGTCTGCTCAAGCTAGCGACCTTGAGAAAGCTGAGGAAGACCTCAATAAGATTATAGAAGACTTGTCAAATGAGATGATAACTAGATTCCAGACGCAGTTTGATAAAATCAATGAGAACTTCAAAGTCACTTTCAAACAGCTCTTTGGAGGCGGAAACGCATCTCTTGAGCTTACAGAAGCTGAAAATATGCTTGAGGCCGGGGTCGATATCGTGGCCGAACCGCCAGGCAAAAAGCTTCAAAACATAACTCTTCTTAGCGGTGGTGAGAAGGCGCTTACGGCGATAGCAATCTTGTTTGCCATCCTAAAGCTAAAACCTATGCCGTTCTGTCTTTTAGACGAAATTGAAGCAGCGCTCGATGAGGCGAATGTCGAGAGATTTGCTCAGTACCTAAGAAGATTTTCGGACACCACCCAATTTATTGTTATAACTCATAGAAAACCTACTATGGAGCTTGCTGACAGCCTCTATGGTGTGACCATGGAAGAAAAAGGCGTGTCTAAAATCGTGTCGGTAAAACTAAGTGAAGCTGTAAAGAATGTTAAAGGCCAGGAGGAACTAGATGGGGCTGTTTAAAAAGATTGGTGAAGCCTTAAGAAAGACTAAAGAGGCGTTTAGAAGAAAGCTAGACGCTCTTCTTAGCCATGGCGAACTTGACGACGAATTTTATGAGGAACTTGAAGAGCTGCTTATCTCAGCCGATGTCGGCGTAACCTCTAGCGTAGAGATATGCGACGAACTTCGTCAGGAGGCAAGAAAGAGAAAGCTTAGAAAAGCAGAAGAAGTCAAAAGTCTTTTAAAAGAAATTATCGTAGCCTCTCTAAGCGATGTGCCAGCCTGCGTGATAAATTATCCTGCAGTCATAACCATAGTCGGCGTAAATGGCGTGGGCAAGACCACGACGATTGGAAAGCTGGCAGGATATTTTAAAAGGCAGAAAAAAGAGGTCACGCTCGTCGCTGGCGATACTTTTAGAGCTGCGGCCTCAAACCAGCTTGCCGAGTGGGCAAACAGAAACAAAGTCAAAATAGTAAAACACGCCGAAGGGGCAGACGCTGCGGCCGTCGTGTATGATGGCATTTCAAGCGCCAAGGCAAAAGCCACTGACGTTCTCATTGTAGACACCGCAGGCAGGCTCCACACAAAGACAAATCTCATGGAAGAGCTAAAAAAGATAGACAGGGTCGTCGAGCGTGAGGCTCCAGATATGAACAAATACACCTTTATAGTCCTAGATGCCACCACAGGGCAAAATGCGCTTTCGCAAATAAAACACTTTGACGAATATATTTCTATAGACGGAATAATTTTGACTAAGCTGGACGGCACAGCTAAAGGCGGAGTCATAATTTCAATAGTGAGAGACTACAATCTTCCTGTCGTGTTTGTAGGCACTGGGGAGGGGATAGAAGATATAGACACCTTCGACGCCAAAGAGTTCGTCGACGAAATATTCTAAAAAGAGAAATAACCGCATAGGTTATTTTTTATTTTCATATACTAAGATGTGAAAAAATATTTTGTCATTCATCCCATGTTTTTACTGCTTGGTCTAGTCATGGCTATAATGGGAAATTTGGGCGCCTTTTTAATATATGTTCTTGTCACTATTTTGCACGAGGCAGGGCATGCACTTGTGGCGAAAAAACTTGGCTATAGTCTAAATGGAGTCTCGCTGTTGCCTTTTGGGGCAGGGCTTTCAATAAATCAAAATTTTTATAACGAAAGAGATGAAATCATGGTGGCCATAGCAGGGCCAGTCACAAACTTTATTTTTATAGTAGTTACAATTTCACTGTGGTGGATTTTTCCTAGTCTATATGTCTACACGTCGCTCTTTGTCTGGGCAAATTTCATCACAGCCCTTATAAATCTTTTGCCGTGTTATCCTATGGACGGGGGCAGAATTTTGGTGGGCTATTTGTCCATAAATATTTCTCGAAAAAAGGCAATAAATATTTCAAATATTTTTAGCTATGTATTTTCTTTTTTATTTATAAATATTTTTATAATTACTGCGCTCGATAAAATAAATTTTACTTTTGGGCTTATGGCAATCTTTATCTTCCTAGGGACTATAGAAGACAAATTCAGGGTGAGCTACGAACCCACAAAATTTAAAAAGAAAAAAATAAGTGATGTAAAAAATTTAGCTGTAGACGAAGAAATTTCTCTATATAAAGTCTATAAAAGCCTATCTCATAATAAATATAATATCATTTATATAAATTTTAAATCTGGCAAGACAAAACAAATTACAGAAAATTTATTTTTTACTTTTTTAGAAAAATATCCCCCAGAAACAACTTTTTCTCAACTTTTTGCCCTAAATTTGGTTAATTAATGCAATTTTAAAAATAATAACTATGTGAAGCAGACATTAAAGTACATTTACGACCATCTTGTAGACAGCCAAAAATTTGCAGAAAGTAAGCACAGCATAACCATAGCGCTGGCTGGAGCAATAATTGCTTTCGCCAGCGCTTTTTTAAATATGTCAACTCCGCTCATTTCCACCTTGTCAGCTGGGTGCATAATTTTTGCACTAATTTCTGTTTTGTATAGCTTTATTGCTCTTTCTGCTAAAAAAGTTAGGGTAAAAGAAGAAATTAAATTAAAAAAAGCTGATAAAGTCAAAAATATGCTCTACTATAAACATATTAAAAATTATGATGTGGAAGGATATTTAAGGACTTTGAAGGAGTATTATGAATTTCCTAAAAATTATAAAATTGACGCCTTTGATAGAGACCTGGCTAGGCAGATAATTAGTACAGCAAGAGTTTCGTATCTAAAGTTTTTATACTTCAACATCTCTCTTATATTTTTATTTTTGAGTCTAATTTGTTGTGTTGTTGCAATTATCTTGTTGGGGCGCATATGATTCACGACAAAATTGTTTTCTGGATTAAGGACATAGTAGAAGATGACCCTATTCCATATGAGATAAGGTATATGTATTTCACTATAATGAAAATGAGAGGTGACTTCTTTTTGATGCTAGGTGGAACCGAGCTTGAGCGAAGCGAAATCTTTAGCTTCGAATATTTTCCTCTAGAGGCTCAATATTTTTATGACAAAGGTTTTTCTGGGCTAATTAGTGAGAGGCTTATGATTGAGCTTCTTGAGAAAGTTCTTGAAGACAAGATGACCCAAAAGATATTTGAAGGCAAAGAGGTCTTTGTCGGCTATTATGGTCAAAAACCCTTTCATAAATTTTAGCGTTTTTGTTTGCCTAAAAAACTTGTAGAAGTTATAATAAATAATGGAGAAAACTATGGAAATACTTAAGAGCTTAGCTCAAATTGATGAAAAACTTCAGTCGCTATATGGAAGGCCTATTCCTGAGCTTATGGGAGAGGGTTTTGCTTTTTCATACATTGATGACAATGTTATAAAAAATTGTGTAGCCTCACTGGGGGATATAACGCCAAATAAGCAAAGTTTACTTTCGCTAAACGAACTTATTTTTCAGTTAAAAGACTACTTGCCTCCACTTTGCAACATAACAAAAGTTTTGCTTTATTCTAAGAACTATGATCTTATCTATGCACTGATGAACAAACTTTTTGTTGGGCAAGTCGGGAGCGTAAAATACACGAGCAAATCTGCCACGAGCTTTACAGAGCGATATTTTGATAGATTTATTGAGATAGCCAAAAATTGCAAAATCCCTGTCGAGGCTTATCTTCCGTTTATAGTAGACATCTTTAGAGTAAACAGGGTAGATGGGCTTGCAAACTGGCGCGCGCCAGCGCTTGAATATCTTCAAAATTTCTTTACAGAAAACGAAGACTACATGGTGCAGTTCTTAAACGAAAATCCTAGCGAGAAATATGAGCTCTTGTCTTCAATCTTAGAATTTAACACCAACAAAGGTGTTCAGCTCTTAATTGATGACTATTTAAAGAGTGGAGACAGCTCAGAGCAGACGCTAAATCTTATAAAAAACAACAAGCGCGAAGTGCTTCAATATATTGACAGGAGCATGAACTCAGCCGATGAGGAGTCGCTCAAAAAATTTGTCAGCATAATGCTTTCTATGGATAGCGACAACGAGGTCGTGTCGCGACTTAAAGACCTTTACGATAAGACAAACATCGAGAGTGTCAAAGAGCTTATTTCAAATAAATGGGGCATTACTGAAACTTTAAACTTAAAGACAGAAAAGCAGTTTTTGTATGCTGTTAGAAGAAAGATGAAAGAGCCTACTGAGAGAGTGCTTGGGATACCATTTGAAAATTTTGACGTCACTTTTAAAAGCGGTTATCCAGCAGACAACGCTGTCTATAGCTTTATTCTCTATCTCTTTAAAGAGGAAAAAGCACTCTATAATCTATATAAGCTGAGCACCTTAAAAAATATCTTCGACGAAGAGAGCCTTTCGCGCTTTGCAGATAAACTATTTGAGACATTAAAGCGGAAGGAAGACATAAATCAAGCCAAGTGGTGCGTGAGACTATTTTCACTGCTTGGAAACGATGAGGTGACGAACAAGGTTTGTGAATTTTTAATCGATTTGTATAAACAAAAACGTTCAAAAGAGGCAAAATATCTCACTTTATGCTTGATTTATAGCAAAAAAATGCAAATAGTTGGTGTATTTAAAAGATTGCTCGCCATTCACGACGAAAGACTCATGGAAAAGATTGATGAATACATAGACCTCATCTCCAGCTTTATGGGCATAGACCAGAATGAAATAAGAGACATGCTTGTGCCGGACAACTTCAGTCAAACTGCGCTTGAGGCTGAAAAGGAAAGAGTGTTTGAGGCGTTTGTCTGTGGCAGGCTCTATACTCGAAAGCAGTTTGAAGATTTATACATAAGCAATGAAATATACAACACGCTTGGCCAAGGCTTAGTCTTTGGAGAGTATAGGCTCAATAGGCTCCACAACGCTTTCATTCTTGAAGGCAAAGAGAAAAGGTTTTTGGTGGGCAAAGAACTTCTCGAGAACGAAGACGGAATAGGAGGGCCTATTGGTATAGGCATAATCCACCCACTTGACTGCGACTTTAAGTATGATAACATCTACACAGTAATCAAAGAGCCTACTTTCAAACAGTTTAAGAGGACAAATTTTGATGTAAGAGAGCAAAATCGTTCAAACATCTCCTCAGCGAGATTTGCTGGAACATTTGTTGACGCAAGAGAGTTTTGCAAGGCTCTTTTGAAGGCGGGTTTTGAAATAAACAAGGCAAATGACGAAGTGGAGTTTGGTTCGCTCATTCATAAAAATAAAACGCTCAACCTCCTTTGCGAAGTTGAGTTTGAGAAAAAACTAGGTGGGCAGGCGAATGCGACAATCGGCAACATATGGTTTTACAAGCTGAGCGATGTGTTGGTTGCTGACGGCAAATATTTGACTGAGAAATCAAATGCACTTAGCATGGGCGCTATTCCTTATAGATACTTTGACTTTATTCATTACATAGTGTACAAAGCAAGTTGTCAAACTATATAAACTTTTTGAGTTTTTGATAGTTGTCTTCTTGAAAATCTTTGAGCTTTTCGCAAATTGCGGAGAGCTCTTTATCTACTCCTTCAAAGTCTTTATAATCCTTAAGGCATTGCACAAGCCCCATGACAGTGCCCAAAATCATTAGCTCAGCGATCTTCCTTGAGGATTTGTCCATGAGCGTAGACATGTTTATTGAGCTCCAAAGTTTGGCCTTTTCAAACCAGTTGTTGTCTTTTAGGTCTATATTTTCGCTTTTAGCCAACATTTCACATTCTTTTGAAATAAGGTCATAGCCTGAGTACATATCGCTAAGAAGCGTCTTAAAATCTTCTTCTTCGACCTTTGCCATCATCTCCTCGATGGATTGTAAGCCAGTGCAAGTCGTCTGGTAGAGCGAAGTGAGACATTTTACGTATTGCTCTTTGTTTGTTTCCATAATTACTCCTATGGAGCTATTATGTGAAGAAGAGGCTAAATTATACAAAAAAGCCCTCTGGTGTGAGGGCTAATATTATCTAATAAGTTCGTCTTGGACATCTTGCATTTCATTTAAATCTTTGTGCTCAAGCTCAATAGTTTTTTGGATAGGCTCTTTAGCTTTACCTTTAGAAAGCTTCTTCTTTCGACTAAATTTTTTTCTAGGCAAAACTACAGGAGCTACGACAGCCTCTGCTTCTTCATCTCTTTCTTTTCTAAACATTTTAGAAATCTTATACGCTAGGACTGAAAAAGGCCTGAAAAGAGGCGAGATAAACATATCCTCGCTAGCAAGAGCGCTACACACAGCAGTGGCCACCATATTTGTAAGGCTGGCTATGCCCAACACTAAAGTAGCGACCGAATATGGAGCGATGCCAGTCGCAATGCCAAACGCGCCTATAAACATTATGCTTAAGATTATGTCACTTTTATTTACAAAACTATATTTATTTGAATCGCTTTCAAGACTTGAAGCGAAGATTTTACGAATTAAACCCATCTAGTCCGTCCTTTGACAATCACTCTAACATATTTACGTTCTTATGTCAACTTAATTTAACTGTATGAAACCAAATTTTTTGCAAAGAATAAAAGCATGAAGACGAGCACGAAAGTTTGGCTTATAGTTTTTATAGTAAGTGCAGTGGGTGCTGCACTATTATCTAATTCAATTTTTAGCGGAATTATGATAGGCACGGAGATTTATTTTAACTTTAGTGCGCTCGCATATGTGGGTATAGTTTTTTTCGCCATAGCTTTGGTGTCGGGTACTGTTTTGTACATAAGATTTTTAAAGAGGCAAAATTTTAATGGTATGCTGTTTTTCTTAACTGTGCCAATCACAATTTTGTTTGCTGTTGCAGTATATTTTATGAGCACAATAAACACATATCAAAGTGCCGAGCTCGAATTTGTGAGAGCTGTATTGAATGTTAGCGCTGACAATAATAACAATTATTTGTGGGTAATTTTGCTTACAATTATTTATTTAGTATTTATTTTTATTTCTTTTTACATTGTTTGCAGGCCTATCAAAAAAATTGAGAAGGCCGTCTACAGGCTTAGCGATGGAAGAGTAAGAGATGATATACAAATAGGAGGGAATAAACAGTTCGAAACTATAGAAGTAGGATTAAATAAAATAAATGAAAATTATAAAAAAAGCGAAAATTTAATTAAAAAAACCAATTTAGAGTATGAAAAATTCATTCCAAAGCAATTTTTAAAGTTTTTTGGTAAAAATTCTATTTTAGAGCTCGAACTTGGAAACCAAGTGCAGAGAGAAATAACGGCGCTATTTTGTGATGTAAGAAATTCTACTGCTATGAGTCGCTCACTCAGCCTTGAAGAGAATTTTAATTACATAAATTCTTATTTAAATATTGTTTCGCCAATTATTAGAAAACATGGTGGCTACGTAGACAAATATTTGGGCGATGGAATATTAGCTGTATTTATTAAACCTGAGAGTGCTATAGAGTGTTCTATAAACATAGTAAAAGCAGTGGAAAATAAAAACAAAGACGAAAAAACTCCAAGCATGGAAGTGGGCATATCTATTCACACTGGCGAAGTTGTGTTTGGAGTAGTTGGAGAGGAAGAGAGAAAGTCGCTCACAATTATTTCGGACAATGTAAATTTAGCCTCAAAAATGGAAGAAATTAACAAATATTTCGGTTCTAAGATAGTTTTTTCAAAAAGAACGCTAAATAATTTAAAAATAAATTATCCTCTGTCTTACAGATATATCGGTTCTTTGACGCTTGATGATAAAGAATATATGAGCATGTTTGAGTGCCTTGATTGTTATTCAAAGCAAAAGCGTGATAATCTTGAGAAGACAAAAACTATCTTTGAGCAAGCTGTAAGACAGTTTAACTTAGGCAAATTTTGCACGGCTAAGGACAACTTTGAGAAAGTACTCAAAACGGCTAGAGATGACAAAGTCAGCTATATGTACTTTAATAAATGCGAAACAACTCTTTGCGGAGAAGCTCCACTGAGGCTAAAATAAAAAAAGACACTTTAAAATTTTTGTTCTTGAAACCAAGAAAGTAAAAATTTTGGTGTCTTTTTTTTGCGAGTGAACTCGCTTTTTTATTATGCGTCAGCTATTCATTTTTATTCGCTAATTTTTTATAAAGCTCAAGCCTCTTAATGCTATTTTGTTTATTTTCTTCAAATAGCTTTTGGGCAAGAGTTGGGTTTTGCTTGAACATGCTTGTAAATCGAGTCTCACCGTTTAAGAAATCTTCATAACTAAGCGAAGGCTCATCGCTGTCAATAGATAGTTCTTCAGTTTGAGGATTGTATCTAATGAGCGACCAATAACCGCACTCGACTGCACGCCTCATTTCGTGGTAAGAGTTTGACATATCAATGCCGTGATTAACGCAAGGACTATAGGCGATAATTATGCTAGGGCCATCATAGGCTTCAGCCTCTTTAAAGGCTTTTATACATTGGCTCGGGTCTGCTCCAAGAGAAACTGTGGCGACGTACGCGTTTTTATGAGCAATAGCCATAAGGGCTAGGTCCTTCTTGTTTGTGCGCTTGCCTCCCACGGCAAATTTTGCAAATGTGCCCATAGTTGTAGCTTTAGAAGACTGTCCGCCTGTGTTTGAATACACTTCGGTATCTAAAACTAGAATATTTACATTTTCGCGTGAGGCTAAGACATGGTCGAGTCCGCCATAGCCAATGTCATATGCCCAGCCATCACCGCCTATAATCCAAACGCTCTTTTTGTCATTTTCTTTTCTAGCGTCAAGAGCAAGGCGAATCCCGAGGCCAAATTCGGCGTTGTCTTCAAACAAGCTGTTTGCCCAGCTAGGACCACAGCCCGAGCTGTCTTTAGTGAAAGGGCAGGCGGGCGCCGAACCGCCATATATGCTTGAGCAACCAGTGGCGTTTGCTATAATCATATCTTTGCCAAAGAGCTGAGTCGCTAGTTTTATATAAGGCGTTTCGCCACAGCCACCGCAGGCATAGCTAAATTCAAAGTAGTTTGGCATAAACTGCAGGCCTTTAGGCGAATTGTCTCCAAAAGGAGTTTTGATTTGAGGCAGTTTGTCTCCAAACTCAAAGTTTTCTCTTTCTTTATTTATTATTTCCGTCGAAAGTTTAAGCTCAAGCGCTTTTGTCGGGCAAACTTTTGTACATACCCCACAGCCGGTGCAGTCTAACGGACTGAGTTGCATACGATAGTCAGTGTCTTTTATCCCCATAGCCGGTTTTGTCGTAAAGCTTTCTGGACGAGCTAGGCTTGTTGGCAAAAGCTTTGCCCTCAGAGCAGAGTGAGGGCAGGCCATAGCGCACAATCCACACTGAATGCATTTTTCGCTGTTCCAGTCAGGACAGTTTAGAGCTATTCCTCGCTTTTCAAACTTTGTGGTGTCAGTAGGCACATGGCCTCTCGGGTCAAATTGTGAGACTTTGAGAGAGTTGCCCTTAAGCTCGTTTATAGGCTTTATAAACTCGTTGTAATATTTGTCCTCTGTCTGTTTGCTAGGAGTGTGCTGGAGACCTTTAAGCGAGTTTACGTCCACTTCTTGTATAGCGTTTGAAGCGAGGTCTACGGCTTTAAAGTTTTTGTTCACAACAGCGTCGCCCTTTTTGCCATATGTGGCTTTGGCTGAACTTTTGATTTCGTCTATCGCAAGGTCAAAAGGAATGAGGTCTGTCATCTTGAAAAATGCAGTTTGCATTATGAGGTTTATTTTATTCCCAAGCCCGCATTCAGTGGCTATTTTTTGAGCATCGATGATAAAGAGTTTTGCCTTTTTTGCCTTGAGCTCATTGACAAAGTGAAGTGGGAGGTCGGCAGAGAGTTCTTCACCTTTTAGCGCAGAGTTTAACAAAACTTTTCCGCCTTCACTAAGGCCTGACAAAATATCATATTTAGCTAGGAAAGAGTAGTTGTGGATAGCGATGAGGTCGGCGTTTGTGACGGAATAGGTGGACTTAATAGGGGAGTTTGATATTCTTAGATGTGATACCGTCAAACTACCAGACTTTTTAGAGTCGTATTCAAAAAAGCCCTGGGTGTAATAATTTGTCGTTTTACCCAAAATCTTTATAGTGTTTTTGTTGGCGCTTACCGTACCGTCGCTACCAAGGCCGAAAAACTTGAAAGCTGTGGTATCAGTTTTAGGCAGTTCAAACTTTTCAAGTGGCAAAGATAGGTGAGTGACATCGTCTTCAATGCCCACAGTAAAGCCTTTAATAGGTGAGGAGCTCTCTAGATTTTTTAGAGTGGCTAGCACGCACGCTGGAGTAAACTCCTTGCTCCCTAGTCCATAGCGCCCGCCAATGACTTTTGCCTTTATTCCTTGCGTAGCAAGAGCTGTCACAACATCTTCAAAAAGCGGTTCGCCAAGCGCTCCACTTTCTTTTGTGCGGTCAAGCACAGCAATATTTTTCACAGTTTTAGGAAGAGC
>CALVTI010000065.1 GCA_944361835.1 uncultured Clostridia bacterium | reverse complement strand
GTATTCAATAAATTATAGCGCGCCGGAGGGTATAGGAGAAAACACCGCGACAATCACAAGATATAACTCTAGCGGAGTTAGTCAAGGGGTCTTGGCTCAAGAGGAAGGAACTTGGAGAGGCGTATCAATTCGTTACACCGTTCCGGCAGAAGGTTTTGACGAGGGAGACTATTTGGTACTTTCATAAAAAAACAACCCCACGCTTGTGGGGGTTTGTTTTTTATATTTAATTTTTGTTTAATTTTTTTAATTTTTTTACTATTTTAATTTATTTTATAGTTTAATATCATATTTTTTATTTTTTTGATTTTAATTTATTTTTGTTTTTTATCTCTACGGTCAGGCAGTTTGCCCGTCTCTGGGGCCAGCCCGTCAGGAAGGAGATTACGACGTCGGCTTGGGCCTCCTCGTAATGACACTAGGGCGGGTCTTCGAGGGCTCTGGCAAAGGCGACCAAGAAAAAAGCCCGCGAGGGCAGACCTTAATTTGTTCTTATTTTTTCTTTCTTATTTCTTCACTCCCCGCCGATAGGCGGGCGACCCCACGCCGTGGGGTGGGGTGAGGGGCAGGGCCCCTCTATGTCGCCGGCAGGCGGGGCTCTAAAGGGGCAGCCGCCCCTTTAATTTGGGGTGGGCGGGCGGGAAAGTCTTCGAGGGCTCTTCGTAGAGACTGCTTCTTGCATCAAACGTGCACCTAGAGTAGAAACCTTAGCTAGGCGCTAAAGCGCCTAGCCCCCGAGGCCCTCCATGAGCATTTTGTCCGCCACGAGAGCTATAAACTCTCCGTTTGTAGGTTTTTCGTTTTGGTTGTAGACCTTGAGGCCAAAGAGCGAATTTATGTTCTCGATTTTGCCTCTGTTCCAAGCCACCTCAATGGCGTGGCGAATAGCTCTCTCTACTTTTGAGGCGCTGGTCTCAAACTTCTCAGCTATGCTCGGGTAGAGCTTTTTTGTTATGCTGTTTATTATCTCAGGCTGGTCAATCGCCATCTTTATGGCCTCTCTCAAAAATTGGTAGCCCTTAATGTGAGCTGGTATGCCCACTGTGATAAAGACGTTTGAAATCTTCTCCTCAACGACTTTAGTCCTGACGCTTTTAAAATCTTTTTGAGGAAGATTTGGCATAGGCGTTATTCCTAAAACGTCTTCAACTCTCGCTTCAAGAGCAGAGAGCTCGACTGGTTTTATCATAAAGTATGAGGCGCCAAGCGAAAGCGCTTTTGAGATAAAGCCGTCGTGCGAAAGGTTTGACGCCACAATTATTTTTGGAGCTTTTGTCCCTAGCTTTTCTTTGACAAGGCCGATGAGCTCAAAACCGTCGAGGCCAGAGAGCACTACGTCCATGATGAGTACGTCAACATTTTTTTCTAATATATCCTCAAGAGCAGCTTTTCCGTCACTCGAGTGACCTACGAGTTCATATTTTTCACTCTGCGAAAAAAAGCTCACTGCTTCTTCTGTAAACTCCTGCGAATTGTCCGCAAGATAAATTTTTATTTTTTCTTTTTCGTTCATATCTCCTCCAAAAAGTTTTTTTTAAACAAAATCAGCATAGCACATATTTTTTTTAAAGTAGAGCCAATGGCTTGGCCGTTTTTGGGCTAAAAGTTGTTTTTTTTGAGTTTAATGTCGAAACAATTTTGTTGACATCACTAAAGCGCTTTGCTAAACTTTAAACAAGGAGAAATTATGATAGTAGATGAGATTAAAAAAGCAAATGTAGAAGCTATAAAGGGTAAAGACAGCGTGGCTAGAAGCATATATTCTGTGCTTCTCAACAAGATTATGCTTGAGGGTATAAAGAAGAGGGAGAGCGGAAAGGAGATAGAGGACGCCGACGTGGTCCAAATTATCTCAAAGACGCTCAAAGAGCTCGAGGACGAAAAGGCAAACTACGAAAAAGTCGGCCACATGGACGAGGTGAAAAATATTGATAGACAAATATCTCTCTTAAAAGGCTATATGCCAGAGATGATGAGTGAGGAGGAGATAGAAAAGATCATCTTATCTCTTGAAGACAAGTCCATCGGCGCTGTAATGAAGCACTTTAGGCAAAACTATTTTGGCAAGTGTGATATGAAGACAGTTCAGGCTGTGCTTGGAAAGGTAAGTAAATGAAAATTTTTGCAATAAGCGACCTTCATCTTTCCTTTGGTCACAACAAGCCTATGGAGATCTTTGGCGAGGCGTGGAAAGACTACCTTGAAAAGATTTCAGCCGACTGGAGAGAAAAGGTCAGCGAAGATGATGTCGTGCTCATAGCCGGAGACATCAGCTGGGCGATGAGGCTTGAGGAGACAAAAGAGGACTTTGAGTTTTTAAAAAGTTTGCCTGGCAAAAAGGTCATCATTCGTGGCAACCACGACTATTGGTGGAGTAGTATCTCCAAGGTGAGAGCTGTTTTGCCTGAGGGCGTGTTTGCGCTCCAAAACGACAGCGTGGACTTTGGCGAGTTTGTCGTGTGCGGAACTAGAGGCTGGACTGTGCCTGAGAGGGCGGGCGAGCAGAGCGAAGAGGACAAAAAGATTTTTGAGCGAGAAAAGATAAGGCTCGAGATGGCGCTCTCAAGCGCAAGGAGGAGCAATTCTTCCATCGTGTGCATGCTCCACTATCCGCCCTTTAATTCTAGAAAAGACGACAGCGACTTTACTGAGCTCTTAGAGCGCTATGGCGTCAAAGTCGTCGTCTATGGCCACTTGCATGGCAAGAGCGTTAAAAAAGATTTGAAATATGTAAAAAATGGGATAAGCTACTATCTCACCTCTTGCGACCAGGTCGAAAACAAGCTGACGCTCATTGAACTTTAGCATAACTAAAAAAGTCTCCTAATATATTAAGTTAGGAGATTTTTTATGAGCACTATAACTATTACCAATAGAAATACTCTCACAGTGACGGGCGTGGAGAAAGTGAGAGCTGTAAACCCCACGCAGATAGTCCTCGACATAGACGGAAAGACGTTGTGTATTATGGGTGAGAACTTTGAGGTCAAGACTCTCGACCTTGACAATAAGAACTTTGCCGTAGTGGGAGTCATAAACAGCCTTAAATACAACGAGCCAAAACTAGGCTTTTTTAAGAGGATATTTAAGTAATGCTGGGCGAGACGCTAAATCAGCCCATGATTTTTTTAAACCTCCTCATCTTCGGCTTTTTGAGCGGAATAGTTTTTGACGCTCTAAACTTTTTTTGGCTACTGTGTGGCAAAAACAAAGTCATCAAACATTTTCTTGACGCGCTGGGCACGATGGTTGTCGGCATAGTATTTTTCCTCGTCGTGTATATGACGAACTATGGAGAGATAAGGCTGTTTGAGATAGTCGTGTTTGCGCTTATGTTCTTTCTTGAAAGGAAAACTCTGTCAAAATTGTTTGATAAAGTCATCGGGAGTTGTTATAATTTATTTATAAAACTGACAAAGAGGAAGAAAGATGACAAAATCTCTAGCTAAAACTCTTTTGATTTTTGCCACAATCGTGCTTGTGGCGCTCTTTGCTGTTGGCGTCGGGCAGACTATAAGGCTGAACCAGTTGAATGCTGAGAGCGCTAGCCTCACTGAGCAGAATGAGCAATTAAAAAACGAGCTTGACTCGGTGGACGATAAGCTCGACTATAAAGAAAATGGCACTTATGATGAGGACTACTTTACTCAAGAAGAGGGCTATGGAAGCGAGGGCGACAAGATTTATAAAGAGTCAAACCTAGCGTGAAGCTCTCTTAGTATGAGGCTTATGAGATTTTTTGTGGTAAGCCTTCGATTTTTTACGTTTATAATGCCCATAGAATTTTTTATGTTCTTCTCGACATTACCTGGTTTTGTGCCATGCATTTTGGCTACAATGGGATAGATATATTGGTCGAGGGACCTCAAGAGAAGCCTGTTGCAATAGCAGAGTTTTATTACGGCTTCTAGATAAGTCTTTCCGGCACGCTTTGAAGTGATGCTATATTTGTTTAGAACTTCGTCTACAATAGCTTGTTGCTCCTTGTTAAACTCCGGTACATATATGGCGTAATCCATTACAATGCTCCTTTGTTCTACAAATTTAACAAATTTTGTAAAAAATGTCAAGCGAAATTCAAAATTAAAAAAATTTGTACAAAAAGTGTCCTCAAAGCCTTTTATTGTGGGATAATTTCGACTTTAAATTTGACATTTACAGTAGGGTGAAGGCGAGCTGAAATCGTATAAAGTCCGGTCGTTTTTAAAGGAGCGGGAAGCTCGATTTTGTTTTTTGGAACATCTAAGCCTTGCTTTGAAAGTTCTTCGCTGAGCTCCTTGTTTGTCACTGAGCCAAAAACCTTTCCGTTCTCGCCACATTTTACGGCCAAAGTCAGCTTTACGCTCTCAAGTCTTTTTCCAAGTTCAACAGCTTTTAGGCGCTCTTGCTCCTTGTGGTAGGCTTCGGCCTCTTTCTGGCCTTTGTTTTCATTTAAAATAGAGTTCGTCGCCAGGCTGGCATAGCCGTTTTTTAGTAAAAAGTTTTTGCCAAAGCCATCAGCCACAGTCACGATGTCGCCCTTCTTGCCTGTGCCTTTGACGTCTTTTAAAAGTACTACCTTCATATCTTCTCCTTGAAAATAATATACGACATAGCAGGCTATGTCGTCAAATCTTTTTATTGAGTAGAGTGATGAGTTTGTCACTGCACTCAAGCAGGCTATAGTCTATCTCGTCGTCTCTAAAGTTTTTTGAAATAGCCTCGAGCGCTTCCTCCAAAACTTTTTTGCCGTTTGGCGTGATGAAGTACACTATGCTTCGCTTGTCTCCACTTTTCTTTTTAGCCTCGATGAGTTCTTCGTTTATGAGCTGTTTGCAAATGAGGGCTAGGTTGCTCTTGACTAGCGAGAGCTTGCTCATGAGCACGGCTGGAGTGGCATAGACGAGTTTGTCTATCAAAAATAAAAGCCTGAGTTTCAGGTTTGTGGTCACACTATTAGCTTGTTCGCATAAGCTCTGCGAGAGAGCTTGAAGTTCTAGTAGTTTTTTTGCGAAGTCCATAGTCTCCTCTTTTTGCCAATGTAGATTTTAATAGATTATTCCAAATAAATCAACAAAATTTGAGACACTTTATTACTCATTTGTAATTTTTCTTCATTTCATGTAAAATAAGAGCTATGATAATCGTAGGCTCAATTGAGGAAATCATCTTTAGAAACGAAACAAACGGTTATACTGTCGCCATGATGGAGCATGGCGACGAATATTCTGCTGTCGTCGGCAAGTTTTTACAGGTCGCCGTAGGCCAAACCTTTAGGCTGGAGGGCAGATTTGTGACAAACTCAAGGTATGGCGAGCAGTTTGCTTTTGACTCCTATGAGCAAGTCTACCCGACCACGAAGAGCGGAATAAAAAAATATTTGGGCAGTGGGCTCATTAAGGGCGTGGGGCCAGTGACGGCCAAGGCTATAGTCGACAGGTTTGGAGACAAGACGCTAGAGGTCATTGAGTTTACGCCAGAAAAGCTGGTGGAGATAAGAGGCATAAGCAAAAACAAAGCTGAGCAGATAGGCTCAGCCTTTAGAGAGCTTAAGGCTGTTCAAAACGCCGTGCTCTTCTTGCAGGAATACAACATATCTATAAACCTAGCGCTCAAGATATACGAACAGTACGGAGCAAAGACCGTCGAGACTGTCAAAGAAAACCCATATAAGCTCGTAGAAGACATAGACGGAGTGGGCTTTTTGACGGCGGACAATATCGCGGGGAGCATGGGCGTAGGGCGAAACAGCCCGTTTAGAGTCAGGGCGGGACTTTTGCATGTGCTCGGCGAGGCCGAGGTCAAAAACGGACACACGTTTTTGCCTAGAGAAAAGCTCTTTGAAGACGCTCAAAAGCTCCTAAACTTTTATGACGAGACGCTCTTTGAAAGCGTTTTGAGTGAGCTTGCGCTTGAGAAGGTCGTGACGACTTTTAAAAGCTACCCTTATGACGTCGTCATGCTCACCAAAACATATTATCTTGAAAACTCCATAGCCCAAAAGCTCGCCTATCTCATATGTTCCTCAAAAGAGGAAAGCCTAGACATCTCAAGAGAGATAGAGGCTTTTGAGAGTAAAAATAATATAAAGCTTCATAAGACGCAAAAAGAAGCGGTCGAGAGAGCTATAAACAGTGGAGTCAGTGTCATAACTGGAGGCCCAGGCACAGGCAAGACTACCATAGTCAAGTGTATTATAGAAATCCTTGAGGCGCTGGGGAAGAAAGTCGCGCTCATGGCGCCTACGGGCAGGGCTTCTAAGCGTCTCAGCGAGTCTACAGGCAGAGAGGCCAAGACTATCCATAGGGCGCTAGGTATAGATTTTAGCTCAAAAAAATTTGTCCACAACGAAAAACATCCGCTTGAGTATAGCGCTGTCATCGTAGATGAGGTGTCTATGGTAGACGTCTCGCTCATGAGTAGCCTTTTAAAGGCCCTGGCGCGCGACTGTAAGCTCATACTTGTGGGCGACAAAGACCAGCTCCCGAGCGTAGGCGCAGGCAATGTGCTCGAGGATATCTTAAAGAGCGGGCTTGTGAGCGTGACTCAGCTCTCACACATCTATAGGCAGGACTCAAACAGCCTAATTATAACAAACGCTCATGCCATAAACTGCGGAGAAATGCCTGTGCTCGACAACAAGTCTAGCGACTTTTTCTTTGAAAGTAAAACTACTCCAGCTGAGATAAAGAGCTCTATTGTCGAGATGGTGACAAGGCGCCTCAAGGATTTTTTAAAGCTAGACCCGAGCAAAATCCAGGTGCTCGCACCTATGAAAAACGGAGAGGCTGGCGTCGAGAGCCTCAATAGAAGCTTGCAGGCTAGGCTCAACCCGCCCTCGCTCGGCAAGGCTGAAATAGTCGTCGGTCAAACCATCTTTCGCCAGGGCGACAAGGTTATGCAGACCTCCAACAACTACGACCTCACATGGAAGCGTAAGTCAAACTTCATGCTTGAAGAGGGTGCAGGAGTGTTTAATGGTGACATAGGTTATATTGACGCGATAAACAGAGAGACTGGCGAAGTGCTCGTACTGTTTGAAGATGGCAGGGAGTGTTTTTACCCGCGTACTGAGCTCTCTCAGCTCAGCCTAGCATATGCCATAACCATCCACAAAAGTCAGGGCAGTGAGTTTGACGCTGTCATTATTCCTGCCATAGCTGGGCCAAGCCTCATTTTAAACCGCAACCTTCTCTATACGGCCGTGACGAGAGCTAAGCGGGCCGTGGTGATAGTCGGCGAGCGAAAAAATCTCAGGCGAATGATTTCAAACAAATACACCCTAAAGCGTTATACCATGCTTACCCCACTGTTAAAAGAGGCATACAAAAAAGTAGCTATGCTCTTTGGAGAGTAATATGAGTTTTAAAGCATTTCTAAAAAAGCTGGGAGACCTTGTGTATCCAGCAAATATCAAATGTGTGTGCTGTGGAAGAGAGCTCGACGAGACGGCGGACTTCTGCAAGCCTTGCTATAAGGCGCTTCCTCTCAATAGGCGCTACTGCAAGTATTGCGGAGCACCTCTTTCAGGCAGCGTGTGCTATTCTTGCTCAAACGGCGAGCGCTCATTTTGCAAAGCTCGCTCGCCCTTTATGTATACAGGCAATATCGTAAACATGGTGAGAAAATTTAAATATGACGGAGCCAAATATCTCTTTGAGCCTCTTTCAAAATTTATGGCGGATAGGTATTTAAAGAGCCACTTCGACTGCGACATCATAGTTCCAGTGCCCGTGCATAAAAAGAGGCTAAAAGAGCGAGGCTACAATCAGGCTGAAGAGCTAGCTAAAGGCGTGAGTAAACTCGTGCATGTGCCTATAGAAAACAGCGCCGTGACGAGAGTAAAGTTTTCAGTGTCTCAAACTGAACTCAGCGGTGAAGAACGAGAGAAAAATGTCTTAGATAGTTTTGCGATGCAAAACAGCGAAGACATTGTGGACAAAAATGTCTTAGTCATAGATGATGTGATGACAACGGGTTCTACAGTAGACGAGGTGAGTAAGCTTCTTTTAGAAAATGGCGCAAACAAGGTCTATGTTCTCACGCTCGCGCATTCCTGCTTAGATAAAGACAAAAACGAAGTGAGCGCCCTACTTTCTTAAAAAGGTCACACAGAGGGGCTTTTCGTCGAGCGCGTTTATGGTTATGCCATTTGCCTTACACTTTTTCTTATCATTAAAGAGACACTTAGCCGAACAGGTGAGGGCCAGAGTTTTACACTCTCTAAACGGAGCGTAGACTGGCTCTTTTTCAAAGAGGCGTCTAGAGGTGTCTGGCTCGGGGCTATCTGTCTTTGAAAAGGTCCCGCAGTAGAGCCTTTCAGTGATATGAATTGTCTTTGCTAGGCAAGTAAAATTTTTGTTGTAGGCGCATTTGGTCTTTCTGCATCTAATATCCATAGTTATAATTTTGTACAAACATTTAATGTTTAAACAAAATTTGAAAAAAACTTGGTTTTTTAAAAGAGTTTTTTTGTCAATTTCTTGACAAACTTGAGAGGCAAAGCTATCATATAACTAGCGAGGAGAACATGGGGAACAAGTTTTGTGTAGTATTGCCAAAAATGATAGATGACAAAGTTGAAAAGACCGTCAATGAACTTGAGAGACAGGGCAAAGACCTCATATTTGTCTACCCGACCTCAAACAGGCAAGAGGTTAGGCACTGCATAGATGTGAGTGACGAGCTCAGGGTCTTTTACTCAAATGACCTTATAAAAATAGAAGACTCTCTTGACTACGGCTGTATGCAAAACAGGCCTATGCTTCTTCTAAACCGTGAGGTTTGTGAGAAGGCAAGCGAGGACAAAAAGAGCTTTCCTTGCAGGCTGCTCGCCTGGGCAGACCTGTCTCAGGAAAAGGGCTCTAAGTTTTCGTACAAAGATTTGAAAGATGTGTTTAGATAGCCCGCTCGGCTATCTAATTTTTTGTATATAAGGAGGTGAAGATGTCAAACAATGTTGTTAAAAAATATAGAAGTCTAAAACAGATGAAGACTCTCGACGACATTGTTAGCGAAGACAAGCTCGTGCAGGCGCTTCGCAACAACATCTTTGCCGATGATTTTACGCCCATAAAGCCCATCTATGTAAACGCTATGGAACACAACGAGGTCTTCATCTTTCCTCTTAATGACGTTCATATAGGCAGTAAAGGATGTAATATAGACAAACTCATTAGATACCTCGACATGATAAAGTTTATCCCAAACCTCTATATTATCCTAAACGGCGACCTGCTCGAAAACGCAAACAGCCTTGGCGTGTCGAGCCCTCTTGAGTCGGCAGCCTCGCCCTATGATGAGCAAAAGATACTCCACAAACTGCTCTTTGACCAAATGATAAGAGATAAAATTATAGTTTCGACGGAGGGCAATCATGACGGCGCGAGTGGAAACAGAATGAAAGAGGTAGGGCTCTCGCCTCTCACAGCGCCCATGGCTACGCTTGGGCTCATCGAGCTTTTAGCAAAACACATGGCCAGAGTGACTATAAAGATGAAAAATCCATATAGCGAAAACGGCTATGGCGAGTTTACTTGCCTTGTGAGGCATGGTAGTGGCAGAGGTGGAAAAGTGGGCAGAATTGTAGACTCCCTGTTTGACATGGCTTTTAAGTTTGGCTACGCAGACGCCATCTTCCTCGGCCACACCCACAAGAGCGTGTTTGCAAGCGACTCGTTTAAGATAGAAGACGCCTCGCTTCAGGCCTCACACAAGAAAAATGTCTACGCCATAAACGCTCCAGCCTTTCAAGAGGCGAGCGACTACGCCATGACAGCAGGCTATCCTATCCCAAACACTGACCCGTTTTTAATAAGAGTTAGGCCGTCGAGGAACCTCGACCTCTTAGACGCTACGGAAGAAGAAAAAAAGCATATCTCACCATGGAAATGGAACGTCGACAAACTCTCTCTAGACAGATATGACCTCGTGCAGTACACGAGCAAAATCAAAGCTCAGCCTCTCATCAAAAACAAATATTCCTCTCAAATGAACGATCATCTCAAAAAGCTCGTAAACATCATGGGCAAAGCCAACACTGAGATTATCAGGGAGCAATAACATGGCAAAGATGTTAGACGACTACAGAGAAGCCGTCAAAAATTTTGAGAGGAAGAAAGAAGAGTATAACGCGTTTAATAAGATAAACACAAACTCAAGAGAAGAGCTAGTTTTGCCAAAGGGCCAGACTTTCGCTAGCCTCGTGGTCTTTTCAAACCTAGAGATAGGAAACATAGAGTTTGAGCGCTTTAGGCTGAACAAACTGCTTGCCCACATAAACGAAGTGGCTAGCATGAAAGACGCCTATGTAGTCCTAGGCGGAAATATCTTTTACTGCGACAACAACATTTTAAAAAAAGAGCGTGGAAACCAAACGTCTATCTTCGACGACGATGAGGACGAGGAGAAGTATTGCGCCGTATGGCAGGCGAGCGTAGCGAGAGAAATCTTTGAACCCATCAAAGACAAGATTGTGGGCGTCTATGACGGCGACTATGAGAAAAAGTATCTCGCTAAAAGCGCGCTAAACCCGAGCCTCATGCTCTGCAAATACCTCGGCATTCCAAATCTCTACCACAGCGAAGGCATGGAGCTTGACATAGTCTTTAATAGCGAGTGGACAAACGGCACAGACCAGGTCATAAAGTGTTATCTCGGCTACGGCTTTCTCTCTTCAAACACTTTTAATACGACCTACAACAAGACCGAGGGCATGCGCACCAAAATTGGCGGTAAAGATGTCTACATTTCCTCAAAATACAACATGTTTATGCACGCCGTAGAGAGCAATATCACGGCCGAAGACAAAGAGCATACCATGAAGCAAAACCAGCACATTATAAGTGTGGCGGGCTATAAAGACTTTTATGTAAAGAGGCTCAAAGAGCGAAACTCCAAGCCAGCCTATACTGACAACAAACTGCTTCGCCTCTTCGTCACTCCAAACCAAGACGTCACAAACATTAGAGGAAATCACAACATTATAGAGCCCGAGTACAAAATCTGTTGTGACGACATAGACTTTGGAAGAAACAACCTCGAGGACTTCAACTTTGACCTCATGACCCAAGTCAATATGATAAACAGAACAAACACCGCCGTGGCTGAGTTTATAAAATCATATATCGACAATAAGACTGAAATACTCACAAAGACCTCGACCGCCAAACTTATCAGCAACACCTACGTCGGCAAATATCATGTCAAGACCAAACTGCCTAAGAAGAAAGTATCTAAAAAAGAGCCTAAGACAAAGCGTGGCGTGCCAGGCCAGCTGTATATGTTTGAAGGAGAAGAAAAAGAAGACGGAGGAAGAGAGCGATGAGATGTGGAGTATGCAAATATGAAAGCAGAGGCGACTTTTGCCCCATCTGCGGAAGTGCGCTCACTTTGGCAGCGCTGAGACTAAAAAAAGAAGAAGAGAAAAAAATAAAATATTCTCTTCTTTTAGAGCTAGCTCACAAGTCAAACGACCTTGAGACTTTAAAAAATATTAAAGAAATGCTTGAAAATTTAGAATAAAATTTATTTAAAAATAATTTTTTTAATTTTTTAAGTAATATTTTTATAAATTTCTTCAACATTTGTTTTTGTGAGTTTAAATTCCTTGCCGTTTAAATAATTTAAAAGTTTTATTTTCTTTTTTAAATCATTTTTAAAATCAAATTTTAAATAATTGTTTGCAAGAGCTTGGGTGAAGACCTTTAGCTCTTTATTTTTTTTAAAGTCGCCATATTTTTCGTCGCCCAAAATTTTGAGACCGTGGAAGGCAAGGTGAGCTCTAATTTGGTGAGTTCTGCCTGTGTGGAGCGTGACGAGAATGAGCTTTAGGTCTCCGCTGGACTTCAAAAGCTCTATTTCCGTGATTATTTCTTTAGCTTGAGGTGAGGGCGAGGAAGAGACTTTTACTTTGCCGAGCTTAGAGTTTTTAGTGAGATAGTCCTTAAAGACCGCATGCTTTGGCGC
>CALVTI010000064.1 GCA_944361835.1 uncultured Clostridia bacterium | reverse complement strand
TTTACGCTAGTGGCTGCGATTACGCCAAAGACCATGAGAGCTAAAGTCATGCTGATTGAGGCTATGGTGGCGAAAAGTTTAAATTTCTTTTTCATTTTTGCTCCTTTTCTTTTGTTTGAAAATTGCTTCGTTTATTTTGCACGACGCGAGAGCATCTAATTTCTTTAATATATACGGCGAAGCCGTCGAAGCTTTTTTCACTATAAGAATATCACCCCCCCCCGCAGCTCAAAACGATTTGTACGACTTTTTTCAAAATTTCTCAAAAATTTTTCTCGAGGGGGCTGAAAAGCGTCGCGATGCTGCGTTTCTGTCGGGCCGGGCTCCACAGTCATGTACGCCAATGTACACTCCTGCGGAGCCCGACCCGCCGAGCCTTGCCTCGCTCGCTTTTGAGCCCCCTCGGCGCTTCGAAGATTTTCCCTTCACTCGTGTCATTACGAGGTCCGACGTATGTAATCTCCCCTGCCTGACGGGCGAGCCCCAAAGACGGGCAGACTGCCTGACGGCAGAAATAAGAAAGAAAAAAGAAGAAAGAAAAATTGCGGAAGAATTAAAAAAGCCCGCGGAGACGGACCCTAGCGAGCGAGGCAAGGCTTAGTGTTTTATTTTTTCCTCACTCCCGCCGATAGGCGGGCGGCCCCGCGAAGCGGGGTTTGGGGTGAGGGGCAAAGCCCCTCTATGTCGCCGACAGGCGGGGTTTAAAAGGGGCAACCGCCCCTTTTACTAAGGGTGGGCGGGCGGGGAAAGCTTCGAAGAACAGCTCACTTCTTCTTGCCGAGCTTTTTGAGATGGGCTCTAAGATGAACCTTATTTTCCTTCCCAAGAAGCATTCTGTTTATATTTTGTCTGTGCATAAAGAAAGTCAGGAAAAATAAAGCAAACAAAAGAAGCGTAATTGGCATAACGCCTCTAAATTTTATAGCTTCATAAACCGTGAGCAATGTAATGAAGATAAATGAGGCTACGGCAGCGTAGTCGAAAATGCAAAGATAAATAAAAGCTATGACAAAGGCGATAAGAACGAGTAGCGGCTCTGCGACAAGGAATATCCCAAGTATACACGCCACACCCTTTCCGCCTTTAAACTTATATATGACTGGGAAATTATGCCCCACAACAGCAGAAAGACCGCCCACATAAAGGCCGATATAGCTAGCTGTCGAGCCATCTCCTCCAAAGAGGAAAAAGCCCACAAGCGCTGGCACTGCTCCCTTTAGCGCGTCCAAGACGAGCGTCAAAATCCCCGCCTTGAAACCGTAGTTTCGAAGCATGTTCATTGTGCCTGGATTTCCACTGCCCTTCTTTGTTATGTCCTCTTTCATGACATTCTTAGATATCATTCTCGCAAAGGACAAATTGCCTATAAAATATGAGCCTATTATGAGCAGAATATATTTTAAAGCTTCAATCATTATTCCTCACTCTGTTTTGATTTTACCAAAAATTTTATTGGCGTGCCAGAAAAGTCGACTGATTTTCTAAAATAGTTTTCAAGGTATCTCAAGTATGAAAAGTGCATAAGGCTCGGCTCATTTACAAAGAGCACAAAAGTAGGAGGATTGGTCGAAACCTGAGTCGCGTATTTTATCTTAAGCTTCTTTCCGCCTCTATATGGAGGCTCGTTTGCAAGCGTAGCGTTTTGGACAAGCTCGTTAAGCGTGCCGGTAGGAATTCTCCTACTCGCGTTTTCGAGCACCTCTTCTACGTTTTGCATAATCTCGCCAAAGCGTTTGCCTGTAAGTGTAGAAACGAACACTGGCCTAAAATAGTCCATAAATTTAAGCTTTTCGTCGAGCATCTTCTTATATTTTATAATAGTTTTATCATCTTTATCAACTAAATCCCATTTGTTTAGAATTATTAAGCTCGGCTTCCCCTCTTCGTGAACATAGCCGGCTATCCTCACGTCCTGCTCCGTAACGTCGCCTGCGCTGTCCATAACAATCAAAACAATGTCTGCCCGCTTTATCGCTTCCATTGTTCTAATTGTCGAGTACCCTTCTATGCTCTCTTGTTCAAAAGACCTTTTTCTCCTGAGCCCCGCAGTATCAATTAAGAGATAATCTTTTGAGTTATACCTAAACGGAGTGTCAATAGCGTCTCTAGTAGTCCCTGCAACATCGCTCACTACGACGCGTTTTTCTCCCAATATTCTGTTTGCGATAGAGCTCTTGCCTACATTTGGTCTTCCAACAAGAGCTATTTTTATGACATCTCTATTAGCCTCACCTTCAACAGCTGGCAATTCTTTTACTATTTCGTCCAAGACGTCTCCAAGCCCCTTGCCTTGCGCGCAAGAAAGAGGAAGCGGAACGCCTAGCCCCAAGCTATAGAAATCATAAGTAAGTTCAACTTCAAAATTATCAAGTTTGTTTACGACTAAAATGATAGGTTTTTTAGATTTTCTAAGAATTTCCGCCACCTCTTCGTCGTTTCGCGTAAGCCCAGCCTTACCGTCGACAATAAACACGATTACGTCAGCAAGGTCTATCGCTATGCTCGCTTGGCTTTCGATATCCTTTTGAAACGAATCGTCACTCTTATTATCCAAACCGCCGGTGTCGACCAGAGTAAAACTTTTGCCGTTCCAATCCGCATCGGCGTATATCCTGTCTCTCGTCACCCCAGGCGTAGAGTCTACAATGCTAATTCTTTTGCCCACGACATAGTTAAAAAATGTGCTCTTGCCCACATTTGGTCTTCCTATAATAGCCACAAGCGGTTTTTTCATATCTTTCTCCTAATGGAGAGGATACCATAGTTTTGCAATTTAATCAATGTTTTCAGCAAGGCCTTTCGACAATTCTTTGCGCCTTCTTCTCACTTTTATAAAGCTTATAAAGCTAGCAAACAGCGCTCCAGCGACAAAACTTACAAGAAGACAGCTCAAAAGCGCGTTGGATCCCAGCACATAATTTTCTACAAAGGCATTATGATTTAGTTCTATTTGAATAAAATTTCCTAAAATAAAGCCAAAAAACACAGAAGAAAAGATTATTTTTTCTTTTTTGCATATAAAACCCACTACTAAACCTAAAAGCACACTGAGCCAAACATAAGGCTTAATTGTCATCAAATAGTATATGTCATAATCTATTCCTGAAAAGATAAGGTAAACTAAAAGGGAGATCAAAAAACTAATTCCAAAGCTTTTTATGTCTTGTTTTCTTCTAATACTTGCCATACACCAAAGCGAAAAAACGAGAGGAAAGACAGCGCCGTACATTGTAATTGTTACATCGCCCAGTTTAAGGCTTGGAGTGAAAAGCAAAACTAGTTCTAAAACAATTAATAGAGCAGCTATTATCTTTCTTAAATTCATGCGCTCTAATGCTTTTTTAAAGTTGTCAAACAGCACAAGTATGAGAAGGCTACCGAGCAGCAAAATGTTTATGTTCATGCCTTTATTTTGCGTTTTTTACGCCTAAATATTAAAAATTTTTCATTTTTGAGGCCAAAAACTTAAAATTTACACAATTCACAATTTCCGCAAGAGCTTTTTTTCTTTCTCCTTAAAACCAAATATACAATAGAAAGACAAACTGCAAGCACCCCCAAAGCTCCTCCTATCACAAGCCCAGCTCCAAACTTTTCTATTGCCCCAAAGAGCAGGAATACCAGCATAGAAATCATGTAGGCGATTACAAATTGTATGACGATAGAAATTATCGTCCACTTCTTGCCTATCTCTTTTGAAAGCACACTCATCGTTGCCGCACATGGGCAGTACAGAAGACAGAACACCATATAGCTTAATGCTGAAGCTGGAGTAAAGTAGACAGCGCTCATAGGGTCTGTTAAAGAAGCTGAAACATCTGCTATTGAAAATTCTCCACCCGCGCTGACATTGTTAAATATCGCTATTGAAGAGACAATGACTTCTTTGGCCACTATCCCAGCTATTAGTGCAGAAGTCGCGCCCCAGTTTCCAAAGCCAAGAGGAATGAAAATTGGGCTCAATATTTCCCCCAAAGTCTGGAGCATGCTTTTTCCACCAGTTTCTACAACATATTCAAAGCCAAAAGAAAAGCTCGAAAGCACCCAAACTATAATATTAACTGATACTATAACTGACCCAATCCTGACCAAAAACTGCTTTAAGTTTTCTCCAATTATGTTCCAAACTCTTTTAAAACTTGGAAATCTATATGGCGGGAATTCTAGTATAAAAGACTGGTTTTTGCTCTTCAGCGATGTTTTTTCAAGTATCATGCTCAGCACTAACGCCACGATGACACCTAATAGATACAAAAGAAAGATTAAAAAGACATTGCTTGCGCCAAAAAATGCCCCTCCCAAAACAGCATATATAGGAAGTTTTGCGCTACAGCTCATATATGGCGTGAGCATGGCTGTCTTGATTTTGGAATTTTTATCTTCCATATTACGAGCTGTGAGCGCCGCAGTTGCACTACAGCCAAACCCCATTAAAAGAGTGTATACACTTTTCCCTGAAAGCCCAACCTTCTTAAAAATATCTTCAAAGCAAAACGCAAGCCTAGCTAAATAGCCACTGTCCTCCAAGATTGATAAAAAGAAAAATAGTAGCACTATTTGTGGCAGGAAAGAAACCAGACTGCCGACACCACCGACTATCCCGTATTCAAACAAATCCCCCACCCACATGAGCGGACACACAGACCTTATCCACTGGACTATTGGGCTAGTGATTAAATTTATCAAATCTTGAAGAGCGCCCGAAAGCCAAGCACCTAAAGAGAAGAAAGTAAGATAAAATACAGCAAGCATTATGAGCGCAAAAATTGGCAAAGCTAAAAACTTGTTTAAAAAAATTTTATCAAGCTTCTCTTCACCATATGCTTTTTTTATTAGTCTTTTGGTGGCCAAATTGCAAATTTGTTCACACCTAAAGTGCCTAGCCTTAGCTACATCTAGCACAGAAATATTGGCCGTCAAATTTTCTATTTCAGCCTTTGATTTTTCATCCAACAAATTAAAAAAATAGTCATCTTTTTCTAAAAGTTTTATTGCAAAATAATTTTTAGGAAAACTATATTTTATGGCTATATTTTCTATTTTTTGAGTTAAATTAAAGAAAATTTCATTATTTTTAATGTTTTTTAAATAATCAAAATTATTTTCCTTATTAATTTTTTTGTGATTATATATTTTTTCTTTTAATAAATTTACCTCTTTTTTACTGTCTGCATTTATTAAAATAGTTTCGATTTTTAATTCTTTTTCTAAAATATCCTTGTCCACACTTAAAAATTTTTTGCCCTTACCCATGGTATTTATTACCAAAATTACATCGAGCCCCAGCTCTAAGAGCTGAAGCGTAAGATAAAGATTTCTTTGCAAATTGTTGATGTCGCAAATGTTTATAACAAGGCTGTCCATATTTTTATAAAGACTTTCACAGGCGACCTGTTCTTCATAGCTGAGCGCGGACAATGAATAGAGCCCAGGCAGATCCACTAGCTCAAAAACTTGCTCGCGATAAACAAACTGTTTTGCTTTTTCACTCACTGTGACACCATGCCAATTCCCGATATGTTCATGGCTTTTAGTAAGGCTGTTAAAGAGAGTCGTTTTGCCTGTGTTTGGATTTCCTATCAAAAGTAGCTTTTTCATACCACCTCTCTTATTTCAATGAGCTCTGCGATTGCATCTCTAAATGAGAGCGTATAGCCATTTAAGCTTACAAGAAGCGTCTTGTTTAAAAAACTTCTTTTAAGCACAGTAATCTTTGTCCCCTTTACTATACCAAAGTCTCCAAGACGCCTTACAATGTTTTGGTTTTGCGTTTCCACTCCAACAACTTCACATATGGCATTTTGCTTTGCAAACTTTAAAGTGTTTCGTTTACATTTCATATTGTAATGTACTAGGCACTAGTGAGTTTTATTCCAAAGCAAAATATTTTTGCGACAAATTTCTACAAAAAGTGTAATTTGCAAAGTCGAGCGCATATATAAGTATAAAAGGTGGAAGCTGTGCGAGAATGTTCTTTTTTAGAGCTTAGATGTAAAGAGGTCGTCAATGTCGTAGATGGAAAGAGGCTAGGACACGTCGTTGACGTCGTTTTTGACCTGCAAACAGCAAGAATTACAGGGCTCGTTGTTCCCGGAAACAAGAGCTTTTGGAATGTTTTTAAAAACGGAACGGAGATTTTCATTCCTTTTACTCAAATATGTAAAATCGGCGATGACACAATTCTTGTCGAATTTTATGGAACACCTTCCTCCCAGACCTCATGCTCGGCCATGTCTTCAGGCAATAAAGATAGCTAACAAATGCTTAAATTTGCTTTCATTTTTATTTAAAATGGTGTAAAATATAATTATACTAAATATGGAGAGATAAAAATGAAATGTATATTTTGTGGCTGTGAAAGCAGCAAGGTCATAGATTCTCGTTCTACTGATGAGACAAACGCTATAAGAAGAAGGCGCGAATGCCTCGGTTGCGGCAAGAGGTTTACTACATATGAGACGATTGAGACCACTCCTATTTTGGTCATCAAAAATGATGGGAGTCGCCAACCTTTTGATATTCTTAAAGTCAAGAGCGGAATAATAAAAGCTTGTGAAAAACGCCCTGTTAGCCTATCGCAAATAGATGAGGTCTGCAACAGGATAGAGAAGGCTGTTCAAAACTCTCTTGTACAAGAGATTGCGTCTAAGCAAATTGGCGAAATGGTTATGAGCGAGCTTAAAAAGCTTGATGATGTGGCATATGTAAGATTTGCTTCAGTATATAGAAAGTTTAGTGACGCCACAAACTTTATTAAATTCCTCACGGAATCACAAGACTAAAAAAGGCTCCCGCTGGGAGCTTTTAATCTATTGCTCTCTTTATTGTATCGAGAGCATTTTTTTCTAGTCTACTTACCTGAGCTTGAGATATGCCGACCTCGCCTGAGACCTCCATTTGAGTCTTACCAATAAAGTATCTTAGCGTAAGAATTTCTTTCTCTCTTGGATTTAAACTCATAATAGCTTGCCTCAAAGCTATTTGCTCAAGAGCGCTATCGTCACCGCTCTTGTTGTCGCTTATTTGGTCCATAATCCTCACCGTTTCAGCGCCGTCATTGTACACTGGATCATTCAAGCTGATAGTATCACTTATGGCGTCGAGCGAAAAAGCTACATTCTTGGCTGGGAGCTCGAGAAAAACAGCTATCTCTTCGACGCTCGGCTCTCTATCAAATTTTCTAGTCAGCTCCTCGCGAGCTTGCAAAGCTTTGTAAGCTATATCTCTCAAACTTCTTGAAACGCGTATAGAATTGCTATCTCTCAAAAATCTTCTTATCTCTCCTATAATCATGGGCACAGCGTATGTCGAAAATCTAAGGTTTAGGCTTGGGTCAAAATTGTCGATGGCTTTAATAAGCCCCACACACCCGACTTGAAACATGTCGTCACTCTTGCTCTGTTTGCCAGAAAATCTCTGGACTACACTCAAGACAAGTCTAAGGTTTGCTACTATAAATTCTTCTCTTGCGAGTTCATCTCCAGCCTTAACTTTTTTCATCAGTTCCTCTAATTCTGCATTTTTAAGTTTTGGAAGCTTTGAAGTATCTACTCCGCAAATAGCTACTTTATTTGCCATTTTTCACCTACCTTAGAAATTATGTTTCCCAAGTAGGCGTTAAATATACGAAAATAATTTAAAAAATAATAAAAAATATTTTTAATTAATTATTTTTCTTTTTTTATTTTATTTAATTATTCATTACTAGCTTTTTTAATTTCATCCTTCATTTTTCCCAATATTTTTTTCTCAATTCTTGAGATATAACTTTGGCTTATTCCAAGCATTTCAGCTACCTCTTTTTGTGTCTTTTCTTCTTTACCATCTAGACCAAACCTGAGCATCATAATCTCTTTTTCTCTTTTGCCTAATTTTTCTATTGACCTCCAAAGCAGCTGTTTTTCCACGCTCTTATCTAAATTTTTTGATACATTATCTTCTTCTGCGAAAAGTACGTCAGCTAGCAAAAGCTCGTTTCCATCACTATCAAAATTTAGTGGTTCATCTAAACTTACTTCGAGTTTTATTTTTGTGTTTTTTCTAAGTTGCATCAAAATTTCATTTTCAATGCATCTTGAAGCATATGTAGCAAGCTTTATCTTCTTATCAAACTTATAAGTTCCCACAGCCTTGATAAGACCTATGGCCCCAATTGAGATTAAGTCCTCTAGCTCAAGGCCTGTGTTTTCAAACTTTTTAGCTATATATACCACAAGACGAAGATTGTGCTCGACAAGTTTATCTCTGGCTTGGCCATTACCAGACTGCATCTCCTCAATGAGCATCTGCTCCTCCTCAGGTTCGAGAGGCATTGGAAGCGCCTCATTTCCGCAGACATACAGCACAAGGTCATCTATATCCTCGAGCAAAATTCCGCCAATAAACATTTTTAATTTTTGAAAAAGTTTTTTAAGAAGCATATTTTTCTCCACTAAATAGTTCTATACCGCCCACAAGTCCGCAGTCTAGCTTTTTCTCAAACTCAACTTGACTGAGGCCTAAAAGTGCATTTTGGATTATCATTTCTTTCTTGTCCTCAACCACTAACCTCTCCACCTCAAACACAAGCATCTTCTTTTTCCCGCCAACGCTGTCGGTAGTTATGTACCTAGCTGAAGAAATATCTTTAGGAACATTGCCTAGAAAAAGGCTTATGAGCGAAACATTTGGATAGAGCTTTAAAAATTGTTTTTGGCTTATAAGCGTAATTGGTTTACCTAGGTCCTCTAATGTGTTTCCAGTGTCTAAATATATTTTTGTTTTTAGGCGTTTATTCCCCACTTCTAGCCTGGCCTCAAAAATGTAATTTGACTTTAATGCTTTCTTCTTGATGATTTTCACCACTTTGCAAACAAGGGCGCTAAACAGCCCGACCACAAGCCAAACTACGCCAATAGGTAGCCCTAATTCATAATAAACCTCACCATTTGAGACTATCGCCTTGCCAAAACTAAAGGAGATGAGAAAGCTTAGCCCTCCCATGAGGGCCGTTGCAAACACAAAGCAAAGGTAAGTCAGGAGATATGACCTAATTGATTTATAACCAAAGCTTATCAAGACGATTATTGAGCCGAGCGCAAATTTGTATAAAAAAAGATATATCCCTTGAACATCTTTTAATGCAAGCGCCACTGCCCCCAACATGCCAAAAACAGCCCCTAGGAATAAGAAAATGTTTTTCTTTTCACTACGCAGGAGCTTTTTGGTAAGAAATAGAAGTAAAAAGTTTAGAACGATGTTGTCTATTATGACATCTTCTATATACACTTCCATATACACATTTTAAAATAAATAAACGCCCATGACTAGGCGTTTATTGTTTTTTTGTGACAAAAGTAAAGAGTTTTTGGGTTTAAAATCTATTGTTTAATTTTCTAAGGAATGGAGGAATGTCTGCATCTTCAACTACCATATGAGGATTTTCTTGAGAAGGCTTAGAAATATGTAACTCCTGAGAAGGCTGTTGTTGTCTCTCAATGTTTGCAAAGGCGTTTAGCCCGCCAAAGCCTTTGAAGGCAGGTTCGGGCTGTTTCTCTTTAACCTCTTCCTTTTCTTTTTGGTCTTCTAAAATGTTACTACCATGGAATCCTGTAGCTATGATAGTAATTTCTACCTCATCGTTCATAGACTCGTCTATGCCAGAACCAAAGATGATGTTACAAGATGGGTCTACTACTTGTTTTACAAGGTCTGCCGCCTCATAAACTTCATTGAGAGGCAAGTCTAGGCCACCCTTGACATTCAAAAGCACGCCAGTTGCGCCCTCGATAGTAGTTTCAAGAAGCGGGCTTGAAACAGCTTGTCTAACAGCCTCTATGGTCTTGTTGTCGCCCTTGCAATGGCCAATGCCCATGTGAGCTAGGCCTTTATTTTTCATAACCGAACGAACATCTGCAAAGTCAAGGTTTATAAGCCCTGGGGTAACGATGAGGTCTGATATGCCCTGAATGCCCTGTCTAAGCACGTCATCAGCATATCTAAATGCCTCTACGATTGGAGTGCCTTTAGGTACAAGCTGGAAAAGCTTGTCGTTTGGAATAACGACGAGGGTGTCTACAAACTTTTTAAGATTTTCAAGACCTCTCTCTGCGTTTTCAATTCTCTTTCGCCCCTCAAAGCTAAAAGGTTTTGTAACCACAGCTATGGTAAGAATTCCCATCTCTTTAGCAAGCTGAGCCACAACAGGAGCAGCGCCTGTTCCTGTTCCTCCGCCCATTCCTGCCGTGATGAACACGAGGTCTGTATCTTTTAAGATTTCGCTAATTGAAGACTTGCTCTCCTCTGCCGCTTTTTGGCCAATATCTGGTTCGGCTCCAGCGCCAAGCCCGCGAGTGATTTTTTCACCAATCTGCAACCTCTGGTCTGCATTTGACATCAAAAGGTCTTGCTTATCCGTGTTTATAGCCACGTAATGAGCGCTTGTAATATTGGCATTGATCATTCTGTTTACGGCGTTGTTTCCTCCACCACCAATGCCGATGACCTTAATGTTTGCTACTGGCCCTATGTTTGTATTGTTGTACATAATCTAAAGCTCCTTTTTGACTTTGTTTAGTTCTGCTTAACATATTATACTATTTCTTAAAAAGTTTGGCAAGAAAACCAATGTTATTTTTTTCTTCTTGTTTTAAAGCATAATTTAACACACCTAGGAGAGAAGAATAGTGTGGCTTATTGAGGTCAGGAAGCGGCGGAGCTGCTTCTTCTATATTACGTCCAAGCAGCTTTGAAACATAGTCCTTTGCTCCCTTCATATAGTTTAGACCTCCTCCCGTAAGATAAATAGGAAGATAGTCACTGCTCTCCTTTAGATAAACCTGTATACACTCGTTTATACACCTAGCGATCATCTCTATTCTCGCCAGGGCAATCTCGTTTGCCATCTTTACAGGAACTTGTTTGGTTTGGGTGCTGTCGGAAATGTCATAAAAATCGCTCGCTGAAGGAGAAAGAGACAAGACTATTTTTCTCTTTAACGCCTCAGCCTGAGAGTAAGATATTTTGAGACACTGCGCAAGATCACCCATTATATGTCCGCCACCAAGAGAAAACGAGTTTAGAGTAAGAAGACCGTTGCCCTTTACTATGCAGACGCTTGAAGACATATACCCCACGTCTATGACCATACTAGCTGTCGTCCTCTGCTCCTCACTGAGGATAAAAGTCGCCTCACAGAGCGATGAAGACACATATGTAACTTTGTTTATGCCCAGCTCTTTAAAGAGATTGTTGAGCATCTCTATAAAAGTCGTCTTTGCATAAATCGAGCTGACCATGCTGGTTATTTTAGAAGTCTTTTCACCCAATATATCCATAACTCGCTTGCCGTCGTCAATGATGTTGTAGATGCTAGAAGTCGAAATGAGCGTCTCTCCCTCAAATTCTTGATAGGCCTTGTCGTAATGATATGCAACCATATCTTCATTTAAGCGCTTTTTGCCTTCAAAGCTTGAGCTTATTGTCTGGCAAACACACCTTAAAAACTCAGCTGGAATGCCCACATAGAGCTCGCTTACACTCATAAGAGAACTCTCTTCAGCGCTGTTTATAGCTTTGGCGAAGACGGTCTTTAACTTGTTTGGTTCAAAAAACTCCCCATTGCCGAAGCCAGAATAAGGCGCCTCACCCGTGCCTTTTATATTAAAGGTAGAGTTTACCCCTCTGCTTCCAATCACAACATTTATTTTAGACGAGCCAATTTCAAGAACAGAAACCACATTTTTTGAAAATTTCATAATCTTTCGCCTTTGTGAATAATTATACATTTTAATGATAAATATAAAAACGGCCTTTGTCAACCGTTTTTAATACTTTTTAAATTTATTTTTGAGTTTGAAGGCAAAAAATTTCTCCACTTGAGTTTTTAAGTACAGTAAGTTCGCACGTCTCAAGCTCATCACTAGGAACTGCTGAATGGGCGGCAAGAAGAGCGTTAAATTTTTTGGCCAAATCATCATGAATGCCATAAATATTCATTTTGACTCCCAAAAAGTCTTCTAGAGCTAGACACGGCTCGCTTTCAAGAGTCGTAGGCTCTGTTCGGTAAAATAAACTCATAGACTTAAATAGCGCCTTTTGCTCGGCCGAGTCTCTATTATTTTGTTTTAGAGCCGAGCTCACCGTCTCTAGCTCTGCTTGTCCAGCACTAAGAATGAGCGTTTCGCCAATGGACGCATCTTGATTTAAAATGCTAAATTGACCAGTGAGCTCAATGCAGTTTGTCTGCGAGCTTGAATACTCTGCCCCGTCAGCAAGAGAAATGATTTCTAAAATTTTAAAATCATCATCTGTGATAAAATATCTATTTTCAGCCAAACTTATGGCAAATATTTCCTCGCGCTCAGCGCAGTGGACTACGAGTTTGTTTGGAAAAACCGTCTCTATGTTTATGACTTCTATATACGGATATTTTTTCTCCAAATTCTCAATATATTTTTCTTTATTTTGAGAGAAGACTGGCATGCCAAACCTTATCTCTGCGCTATCTATAATGTTTTGTTCTTCAACAGTAGAAAGTTTATTTAGTGAAGTTTTGAAGTCTAGTTCGACTTCTCTCACTGCAAAAAGAGTAAAAGAGAGGATAGTGATAAGAACTATCACTCCAATCACGCAGCTAAGAGAAATGATCAGCTTTTTCTTCACTCACTTATCCTTTTAACATCTGCTCCAAGTAGGGCTAGGTCTCGCTCTATACTTTCATAACCTCTTCTTATCTGCCTTACATTACTCACTTTTGTATAGCCGTCAGCTACAAGCCCAGCGAGCACAAGCCCAGCTCCGCCCCTCAGGTCTGGAGCCATGACCTCAGCGCCATAGAGTTTGTCTACGCCAACAACAGTAGCAGTTCGGCCTTCAGTAATAATCTTTGCCCCCATCTTCACCAGCTCTGGCACATGCTTAAACCTTGTTTCAAAAAGGTTTTCTTTAATGACTGTCGTGCCCTTGGCTACACTCATCAGTGCCATAATTTGAGCCTGCAAGTCTGTAGGAAAGCCCGGATAAGGCATGGTCTCAACTTTGCCGAGAGAAGCGAGCCTCTTGTCGCTTACAACTCTTATTTTATCACCTTTAGTCGAAATTTGGCAACTATTATACTTAAATTTTGAAATAAGCGACTGCAAATGTTCGGGGCAAACATTTTTAAGCTCTATATCTCCTCCGCACATGAGCCCAGCAATAAGATAAGTCCCTGCCACAATTCTATCCGGCATAGGCTTATATTCGACGTCTTTTAAGTTTTCTACCCCTTCAATAACTATAGTTGTTGTGCCAGCCCCTGTGATCTTTGCCCCAGCTTTATTTAAAAAGTTTTGAAGGTCTATGATCTCTGGCTCACGGGCGGGGTTGTAGATTTTAGTTGTGCCCTTGGATAGCACGCCAGCGAGCATAATATTTTCTGTAGCCCCTACGCTTGGAAAATCGAGATGAACTGTCGAACCCTCAAGATTTTTTCCGTCACAAGTGAGATATCCCCTCCTATCCAAAATCTTGACTCCAAGCGCCTCAAGTCCTTTAATATGTAAATCTATTGGCCTCGAGCCTATCTCACACCCACCAGGATAAGCGACCTTGGCCTTTCTAAACCGGCCGAGAATAGCTCCTAAACTAAAGATGGACGAGCGTGTCAAACAAGAAAGCTCTTTAGGAATGGAATAGCTGTTTAAGTTTGACATATCCAGCGTAAGCGCGCTGCCAGAATAACTTACATTTGCACCAAGATTTTCTAAAATGCCAATCATATTTTTAACGTCGTCGTAGTCTGGGCAATCAAGAAGCGTAACTTTTCCTTTAAAAAGAATAGTGGCTGCAAGGATTGGGAGGTATGCGTTTTTTGCACAACCTATCCTCACAGCGCCCGATAGCTTGTTACCGCCTCGTATAAGCAATTTATCCATTGTATCTTCTCCACTAACATTGTATGGAGAAAAACTTGTTTGTGTTAAAGAAAGCCACCTAATAAAAGGTGGCTGTATTTTATTCAGGTTTAGGAGGTGGCGGTGGCGGAGCTTTTGGCGGAGTCGCAGGTTTTGCAGGAGTCGAAGTTTTAGGCTTTTCAGTAGTCCTTCTGGTCGTAGTAGTCTTTGTCGTCTTCTTGACTCCGTCTGGCGTCTCGACTGTCGTAATCTTCACCTTCTTTTCTTCTTTCACCTTAGGTTCTGCCGGCTTTTTGGCTGTAGTCTTAGGTTTTGCTGTGGTCGCTTTTGTTGTAGCAGCTGCAGCAGGTTTTACAGGAGGCTTTGGTGGAACGCCTGCTGAAGGAGGTGGCGGTGGTGGCGGAACTGGCTTTGGAGCTTCAGCTGGTTTTTCTTCAGTCTTTGGCTTGCTCGCTGTCTCTTTTGGCTCGTCCTTAGCCTGCTCTTCCTTCTCTGGCTCAATTACTTCAGGCTTTGTCTCGACTTTTGCTCTTCGAGAATCTATATCGCCTTGAAGCATCTTTTCAGCTTCATCTTGTTTTCTCTTTGTTTCTTTATTCTTCGCCATAATGACGCTCGCTTGCTCTACTATAGAGGCTGAGAGCATCAAAAGCACTATGCCAGCAGGAACTATTACTAAAAGTATAATTCCTAGAGGAGTGGCGCAGAAGCCCATAAAGTTCATAAGTCCAGCATTTGCGTCCTCTACATAAACTCCAACTACAAAGTCTTGGCGAATATAATGCGGGTCTAGGCTACCGTTGTTATCCCCTTTTGTGCGGAAATAAATGGAGGTCTCACCAGTCTCACTGTTTGTTGAGTATAGCTTTTCGGTCACTCTGTGTAAGATTACAGGCGAGCCGGCAGCCTCAGTGGAATCTACTCCCAAAAACTCAGCAAGAGTAAACTGGGTATTTGTATACTCAACCCCGCCTGTCGTAGGCTGGTAATCTTCTGGAAGCTTGTCCTCGTCTTCTGGAGCTACATAGTCGTAAAAAGCTATTACATCTCCAACCTCTATCTCGTCAGGATTTGTGTGTCTAACCATGACTGTCGACCCCTCTAAAAACTCTTCAGTAGCTTGATTTTCCATGCTTCCAGAAAGAATAGTGACGACAGAATAGCCAAAGATAGATGGCACTTGGTTATGCCTTTTCGCAGAGAACATTATGAAACTACAAAGAAGAGCCAAGACTAAAACCGGCAAGATAATAATGCTGGTTATAATATCTAAAACCTTGAAAAATTTTCTTCTTCCTTCCACAAAAAAGCTCCTTGATTTAAAATTAAGCTACGTCTACTGTATTTACTACTAAATTATTTTGCATAGCCTCTGTCGGCGGGTTTTCCATCGTGTAAGTAATTTTAATAACCATAGTATAGCCTTGCTCTACTGCTGTGTCAGCGCCTGCTGAAGTGTAAGAGGTCTGCTCAGCTGACGTGAGCCCAATTGTCCTCTCCTCTGCCGAACGTATAATATCTGTCCCGCTAGTTTGGATAGTCGATCCGCTGTAGTCTATAGAGACTCTAAAAGACTCATCATTAGACTCCGTCCCAACGTTTGAAACACTGATGACAAAGACTATGTCATAAGTGCCACCACTTGGATTGGAAACAAAGTATATTTGGCCTATGTTTGCTGTGCTACCTGAAGCCCCTTGAGTGGAATCATAGGAATAAGGCCCCAGGTCATCAATTTCTTCAGCAGAATTTGCCACTTCTCCCCCAGTTTGCGAAGCTCCTTGAATTATCGTGGAGAATGACGCTCGGTGGAATTGCCCCGGAACATAGTTTATGCTATTTTGCAAGTTGTGAGAAACAGTCACGGCTGCATACACTCCAAAAGCCATAGTAGCTATGACAAGCGCAAAAGCTACACAACTAGCAATAAGTTTTACTCTCGCTTTCATAAAAACTCCCTTTATTAGTTACAAAAATTATAGCAACAATAATTTTTATTGCCTAACAAAAAAAGCAAATTTTTTAAATTTTTCGACAAAAGCTATTTGTCTAGCTTGCTTTCGTCCAAAAAATCTACTTTTGATATATTTTTTGCAGATATTTCGAGGCTATTCGCGTTTTGACCAAATAATCGCTCCTCAGTCGAGACAAAATATACTCCCATAGCCTCAAACATAGCTCTAAAGCGCTCTGGAGCTACGACAAAGGTCAAGTTGTCGCAGTCAAGGAAAGCGTTTTTGTCAATTTCTTCAATTTTATCACCAAAGATGACAGAGCTTAGCTGACTGCAACCATAAAAAGCTCCGGCCTCTAGGGTCGTTAAACTTTCTGGAAACATAAGTTCGTCTAGACTACCACAATTCTTGAATGCGCCTTTCTCTATGACTTTTAACGAGCGAGGAAAGGTCACTGAGGCAAGCGAACGGCAGTTTGCAAAAGTGCCTCGCCTGATGACCTCAACCTCTCCGCCTATATACGCTTTTCTCAAACTTGTGCAGTTTTCAAAAGCGTTATACCCTAGCTCCGCCGTCTTAGCTATGACGACTGACTTTAGGCCGGTGCAGTTTGCAAAAGCGAAGTCGCCAGTCTTTGCTCTTATGCGTATATCTCTTAAGTTGTTGCACGCTTCAAAGGCATAGTCACCTATCTTTGAAATGTGAGAAAAATCTATGTTTATAAGGTTTTGACAGTTTGCAAAACAAGCATTTGGAATCTCTGTGATGGTCTTTGGAAGCTCTACACTCTCAAGCTCTCTGCAGTTTGAAAAACAATGTTTTGAAAGCGATTTTAGCTTGTGAGAAAAAGTCAAGTTTTTAAGAGACTCACAACCAAAAAACGCCCCATCTTTTACAGTTTGGATAGAGTCCCCCATCATTATTTCTTTCAAATTTTTACAGTTTAGAAAACACTGCTCACCGAGCTCTTCTAGATTGTGAGGAAGGTCGATATACTCAAGCCCGCTAAAGGCAAAAGTTTTTTTGCCCAGCTTTTTCACCTTTGTCTGGCCGAGGTATGCCTCTTTGAGCTTTGATTTGTTTTCAAAAGCGCCCTCGCCTATGCTCTCGACATTTTCGCCCGCAATAATATATTTAGCTTCGTCAAAGATGTTTACTCCGCTCGCCCTCTTCTTAGTCACAAGTTCTTTAGTGAGAGAAGCCACATGCGAAGGCACGCAAAGTGCGTCCTTTACTTTAACGTCCTTTTTAGGCTCTTCCTCAATTCTATATAATACATTACTTGGAAAATATTTTCTAAATTTTTCTGGGCCTATTACGACAGAGAGGTTTTCGCAACCGCTGAAAGCGTTTTCATGCAAATAGTATAGAGCTTTAGGTAGTCTTATGGTCAAGAGGCTTTTGCAATCTTTAAAAGCGTTTTCCTCTATTCTTTTTATTTCAGCAGGTAAAGCTACATGCTCAAGCTTTGAACAACCGCTAAAGGTTTCGAAAGGTAGTTTTGTAATTTTTTCAGGCAGACGCACCGCCGTCAAACTTTGACAATTTTTGAATATCCCCTCGCCAAGATTTGTACAAGCTGAGTTCATCTCAACTATCTCAAGTGAGTTTTGCCCTTCAAACGCGTTGTTTCTCACCCCAATAATTTTGTCTGCAAACAGGCAAGTCTTTGTGCCCTCAATAAGTCTTACTACGACATTTTTCGACACATAGTAGCCATAACCTTTCTCCGCCATATTTCCCCTTTTTTCTTATTATAACCCTTTTAGTGCTCGTGTCAAGACCAAACTTTTTTCGCCAAAATCTTTTTGCATAAAAAAGCGCCAGGGCCTCAAACTAATGATGTTTAAGTTTTTAGATTTTGGGAGAGAATTATGGAAGAGCTTTTTCAAAACATAAATAGAGAGCTTGAGACCATCACGGGCGAAGAGCATCTTGAGGAAAGAGTAAAAAAACAATATTCGCTTGAATTTCATAGTATGGAAATGAGAGAGGGTTATCACATCGACTGGCTCTTTTGTGATCCCGATCTCAAAAACTTAGAGGAGTATGAGAAATTTTTAAATGGAGAACGAACAAATTAGGAGAGGAGATATTTTCTTTGCGGATCTCAGCCCTGTCGTGGGAAGCGAACAAGGCGGAATTCGCCCTGTTGTCGTACTTCAAAATGATGTCGGGAACAAATATTCCCCTACTGTCATAGTCGCAGCCATCACAAGCCAAATAGGCAAGGCAAAAATTCCCACTCATATAGAACTGCCCGCCGCCGAATATGGGCTTCCTAAAGACTCTGTTGTGTTACTAGAACAGATAAGGACAATAGATAAAAGAAGGCTAAAGTCTCTTATCTCTAGCCTTGACAAATTTAAGATGAAAGAGATAAACAGAGCCATTTTAATAAGCCTTGGCTTCGGCCAATCGCTTTAAAGCTCTAGGCTTTCGACATCTGCCTCATAACTATGCCCTGACGAAGTATATTTTTCAATATTATATCCCTCACCAGCTCTAACCACCTTGAAGAGCTGGTGAGATTTTATTCTGCCCAAATTATCTTTTTCAAAATATGAAGCGAGCGTCGCTGAGTCCGTCACATATTTGAGTCTATCCTTATTCAAGAAATAAATCGTCAGCATTTTGTAGTTCTCCCCAAGCTCCTTGATTAGGTCTACATGGTCGCCACTGAAGCTCACTTCAAAATGTAGGTCTCCTGCCCACAGTTTTGCATTTTGTCTCGTATTCACACAGGCCAGGACCTTGCTTGGGATAAGTCTTAAAAAGTTTGTCACGGACGAAGAGTCTACACTTGACTTTGAAAGCAAGTTTAAACTCTGCAAAATATCATTATCTGTTACCATAAAAAAACCTCACTAACTTATATGAGGTCTTTAAATAATTTTGTTACTTGACTACAACTATAGCCACGGCGCTAGTCTTGGAGTGGCTTATGCTGACTAGGGCAGCCTTTCCCGCCATAAGCTTTGCCATCTCTCCTTTAAAAACAAGTTTTGGCGCACCAAATTTATCGTGAGTTACGACAACATCGCTCAAACTTAATTTTGATATATCCTTGCCAAGAGCTTTGAGCGCAGCCTCTTTCGCGCAGAAAAAACCAGCCAATCTCTCAGCGGGAAAACTAAACTTTGAGATATACTCAAGCTCCTCTTTTGCATACACCCTTTCTAAAAACTTCTGTGAGAGTTCTGCGAACCTAGAAATTTCGACCGTGTCAATCCCAACTTTCATCTTCTCCTCCCAAAACTTTTTTAATCGCCTCGCTGACTTCGCTGTAGTCAAAGCCCTTGCTTAAAAGGTGACGGTAGAGCTTTTCTCTAAGTTTTTGGTCATGAGGTTTGTTTTTGACAAACTTTTTACCTAATGTAACTATGGCTTCGCCTTGCTCGCCTACCTCTTCTAATAGTTCGTCAATAATTTCACTCTTTACGCCTTTGAGCTTTAGCTCATAGCCTATAGCCCTCTTGCCCTTTTTACCCACATTTGACTTTAAATACATACTTGCATATGCTCTGTCATCGACATAGCCATAAGACCTAAGTTTTTCCACGACATAATCGACTACAGGTTTGACATAGCCTTTATCATACAAATATTTTCTAAGCTCTTTTTCTGTCTTGGAGTAATTTTCTAAGAGCTTTAGAGCCATGTCAAGAGCAACACCTTTTTGAGCCTCAAAAATAAGTTCTTTAAAAGGCTCTTCTTCCACCTCGCCTAATTTAAGCCCATATTTTACAATAGTTTCGTCCATAACAGTGGCGTAATAATTATTATCTACAAATATTTTATATCTGTTTGTTTTTCCTATTCTTTTAAATTCTGTAATTTCCATAATTTTTATTTTTTTAATAAATTTTTATTTATTTTTATTTTTTTAATATTTTTTTTAGCAAATTTAAATAAATCTATATATTTTCTACTGCCTCTATTGCGCACTTAGAATAAGCTCTCAAAAGGCCACCAGCTCCAAGTTTTATTCCGCCAAAATATCTTACTGCAAAAATGACAATATTATTTAATTCTCTTTTTTCGATAATATTTAAAATAGGCTTTCCCGCCGTCCCGCTTGGCTCTCCGTCATCAAAAGCTTTGACTTTGAGCTCATTATCAAAAAATTTATATGCGTAGCAAATGTGGCGGGCTTTTTTGTGCTCTTTCCAAAGCTCCTCTAAATAAGCCTCTACTTCCTCAAGGCTCTTCACTTTAAAAGCATAGCCATAAAACTTTGACTTCTTTATCTCTATCATTTTAAGCTCACTTTGATGAAGAGCTTTTTGCCCTTTTTGAGCATTATGAAGCCTTCTTTAAAATCTGCTTTTGAAAGAGTGAGGTTTGGGTTTGTGACCTTTTCTCCGTCTAAGCTAATTCCGCCTTGGTCTATCATTCTTCTAGCTTCACCTTTTGAAGAAGTCAGCCCGCTCTCCACACATACATCCAAAATGCTCTTTGGCTCGCCAAGTTCAATCTTGGCCTCTGGGGCATTTTCTGCGCTGCCTTCACTAAAGAGCTTTTTGGCGGTCTCCTGAGCTAAAACTGCGTCAGCCTCGCCTCTTACAAACTTTGTAATCTCAAACGCCATAAGGTGTTTGGCCTTTACTATATCCTCTTTTATTGCTCTATCTACTTCACCCATATCCATATCTGTGAAAAGTGAGAACATTAGTCTCACACAGGCGTCTGGAGTTTGGAAGATACCTTGGTAAAAATCATAAGCTGAAATTTTGTCACGGTCGAGCCAAATTGCTCCTCTCTCAGTCTTTCCCATCTTCTTGCCCTCTGGAGTGAGGAGGAGAGGATTTGTAGCGCCAATGAGTTCTATGTCTGTGCCGTTTACAAAGTTAAGTTTTCTTTGTAGTTCTACCCCGGCCACAATGTTGCCCCACTGGTCACCTCCGCCAAACTGAAGAGTGCAACCATATTCTCTATTTAAGTGGACAAAGTCATACGCCTGCATAGGCATATAGCCCATTTCAAAGAAAGTCAGCCCGCCCTCTTTTATCCTGTTTGCATAAATTTCGTTTGAAAGCATCTTGTTTATATTAAAATGAACGCCTATCTCTCGCATAAAATCGACATAACTGAGGTTTTTAAACCAATCAGCATTGTTTACGATTATGGCTGGATTTGGACCGTCAAAATCTAAGAAGATGGAAAGCGTCTTTTTTATCTTCTCTATATTTTTAGCTATATCTTCTTTTGAAAGCATTTTCCTGAGCTCGCTTTTGCCCGACGGGTCTCCCACGCTTGCCGTCGCGCCACCCATCAAAAGCAGCACTCTATGCCCTGCTTTTTGAAACCTTCTCAAAATGCAGTATGGCACGCAGTGGCCTATGTGAAGACTGTCCATAGTCGGGTCTGTGCCTTCGTAGAGCGTAATTTTTTCTCCGCTCTCTAGAAGCTCTTTTAGTCTCTCTTCGTCAGTGCATTGATACAAGAGCCCTCTCTCTTTTAAAGTCTTGAAAAGTAAAGTGTCTACCATAAATCCTCCAATAAAAAAGCATGCTTCCTTAGTCTTAAGGACGAAGCATGCGTTCGTGGTACCACCTTAATTCGTGAAAAACTCACCTCATTAGCTCTTTCGCAGAGCGAGCGCAAGACTTGAAAAGGTGTAATTCATAAAAAGCTCTGCAGAGGTCTTTCACCAACCGACCACTCTCTAAACGCATTAACTTCTACTACTAGGTCTTTCCGCCATCTTGATTTATACAAAAAGTTTAACGATTTTGATTTAATTTGTCAATAATATTTCAAACATTTGCAAAACTGCCTGGCTTAGTGATAAAATTTTTTAGGAGTAAAATATGGAATGTAAAAATTTAAAGAGCTTTGGCCCATCTCCTATACCTGAGGAAGGAGAATGGGTTCAGGCTAAGGAAATAAAAGACATAAGCGGGTTTTCGCACGGCTGTGGAAAGTGCGCGCCTCAGCAAGGCGCATGCAAGCTTACGCTCAATGTCAAGAATGGCATAATAAAAGAAGCGCTAATAGAGACGACTGGCTGTAGCGGAATGACTCATTCAGCTGCCATGGCGGGAGAAATTTTGCCTGGTAAGACGCTTCTTGAAGCGCTAAACACAGACCTTGTGTGCGACGCCATAAACGACGCCATGAAAGAGCTCTTTCTTCAGCTTGTGTACGGAAGGAGCCAGTCGGCTTTCTCTCAAGGCGGGCTTGAGGTCGGCTCGGCACTAAGTGATTTAGGCAAAAACCATATGTCTAATGTGGCCACAATCTATGGCGGAGAAAACGGCCCTAGATACCTCGAAACAGCTGAAGGATATATCTTGCACCAAGGCCTCGACTCAAACGGAGAAGTTATTGGGTATGAGTATATAAACTTTGGAAATTTTATGAGCCTTTTGCGCGAAGGGCTTTCGGCCGATGAGGCTATGAAAAGAGCTATAAAAACTTATGGAAGATATGAAGAAGCAGTCAAAAAAATAGACCCTAGGGAGATATAGCATGCAAAACAATAATTTAAAAATTTCAAAACTTTTAAAAAAGTACGGCTTTAAAAATCTCGATGACGCAATAAATTTTGACAAGAGCCACGGAATAGATGTGGACGCCGAAATAAAAGCCATTCAGCCCATCGCGTTTGAAAACGCCTCTAAAGCCTATGCGCTCGGCGTGGCTATAGCCTTAAAAGAAAAAGTAAGGTCTGCCCAAGAAGCCGCAAGATTAATAGGCCATGGGCTTGAAGCTTTCACCCTGCCTGGCTCTGTGGCTGAGGAGAGGCACATCGGCGACGGTCATGGCGAGCTCGCCTCAAGGCTTCTCGACGAAAAGACTAGTTGTTTTTGCTTTCTCGCCGGCCATGAGAGCTTTGCTGCCGCCGAGGGCGCCATCGGCATAGCAAGAACTGCAAACAAAGTCAGGAAAAAGCCACTAAAAGTCATTCTAAACGGCCTAGGCAAAGACGCGGCATATATCATCTCCAGAATAAACGGCTTCACCTTTGTCGAGACGGCTTTTGACCACAAGACGCAAAAACTTAAAATTGTCAGCCAAAAAGCTTTTTCTAAAGGCGATAGAGCTAAAGTAAAATGCTACGGCGCCTATGATGTAAACGAAGGCGTGGCAATTATGAAGCATGAAAAAGTAGATGTTTCCATCACGGGCAATTCGACAAATCCTATGCGCTTTCAACACCCTGTCGCTGGGATATATAAAAAGTGGTGCACAGACAATGGCAAAAAATATTTCTCTGTGGCTTCTGGCGGAGGAACTGGCAGGACGCTTCACCCAGACAATGTCAAGGCAGGGCCTGCCAGCTATGGCCTTACAGACACCATGGGCAGAATGCACTGCGACGCGCAGTTTGCTGGGAGCTCGTCTGTGCCGGCCCATGTGGCTATGATGGGCTTCATCGGCATGGGCAACAACCCTATAGTTGGAGCAACTGTAGCTCTCGCTGTCAAGGTGGCGCTTGCAAAATGAAAACTGTCGTTCAAAGAGTCAAGTCCGCCAGCCTCAGCATTGAGGGAAAAGAATTTTCTAAAATTAAAGCAGGCCTTCTAGTTTTTGTAGGCATTGAAACAACTGACACTAAAAAAGAGGCCGACTATCTCATCTCAAAACTCCCAAAGCTTCGCATTTTTGAAGACGAGAACGCAAAGCTAAACAAATCGCTTTTAGACATAGGCGGGGAAATAATGGTTGTGAGCAATTTCACACTTTGCGGAGAGACCAAGGGTTATAACAGGCCGAGCTTCATCACGGCAGGAAGACCAGAGATGGCAAAGCCTCTCTACGAACATATTTGCGCTGAGCTCTCAAAGACCCTCCCCACCAAAACCGGCGTCTTTGGAGCCGACATGCAAATCTCCGCCCACCTCGACGGCCCCATCAATATCTTGATATAAAAATCCACCCCAAGGTGGATTTTTTTATTATCAAGACTTCTTCCAATAATAATTTCTATAAGTAGTTCTTAAATATGTCGCAGCTGTAGCTTCATCACTTAAGTCAGCCTCACTTATTGACGTCCCAGATGTAGCAGTCGAAGATGATGATCTCCACCAGCCTGAAGGATCACTAAATGTCACACTTGATAAGCTGTCACAACCATAAAAGGCCCCGTATTCTATACTTATCACACTACTTGGGATCTCTATGCTGGCTAAGGTTTTACAGTTGTAAAAAGCATGAAATTCTATACTGTCAAGCTGAGAATTTGCCCCAAATGTCACACTTGACAAATTAGTACAACTTTCAAATGCATTATATCCTACCCTTGTCACACTGCTTGCTATCTCTAGGCTAGTTAAGCTCTCACAATCCTCGAAGGCATGCTCATTTATCTCTGTAGTGTCTTCCTCTAACACTATGCTAATTATATTCCTGTCTATAGGGCATAATGCTATTTTATCTGTCCCCCTTTCATAATATCTCACTCCGTTGTAATCTTTTATGTTTGAAGGCTCTTCTAATTGAGATCCGGTCTTTACGATCTTTGCATAAACGCTTCCCTGTCCATTTGGGCCAGCGCCTATTTCTACACTAGTTATTGTTAAATTTGAATAGTTGTATACTTCTGCTAGTGCATAACAATTAAAGAAGACTCTGGTACCAATAGTTGTCACACTGCTTGGTATCTCTATGCTGGCTAAAATGCTACAATTTGTAAAGGCATAAGAACCTATACTGTCAAGCTGAGAATTTGCCTCAAATGTCACACTTGATAGATTACTACAATTAGAAAAGGCATAATTCCCTATACTTGTCACACTACTTGGGATATCTATGCTAGTTAGATTTCTACAATCCGGAAAGGCATACCCGTTTATCTCTGTAGTGTCTTCCTCTAACACTATGCTAATTATATTCCTGTCTATAGGGTATAATGCTATTTTATCTGTACCCCTTTCATAATATCTCACTCCGTTGTAATCTATTATATTTGAAGGCTCATTTAGTTGATCCCCCGTCTTTACGATCTTTGCATAATATCCTACATATCCATTTGTGCTAGATCCTGCTGTTATTGATAAACCTGAATAGTTGTATATTTCTTTTAGCGCAAAACAACTAAGAAAAGCTCTATCACCTATACTTGTCACACTATTTGGGATATCTATGCTAGTTAGACTTCTACAACCTTCAAAGGCATAATTCCCTATACTGTCAAACTGAGAATTTGCCCCAAATGTCACGCTTGATAAATTACTACAATTAGAAAATGCATAATTCCCTATACTTGTCACACTACTTGGGATCTCTATACTTATTAAGCTTTCGCAACCCTTAAAGGCATTATCCTCTATCCTCGTAATAGTATATTCACCTTCTTCCATGACAATGGTTGCTCGCTTGGCGGGAGTAAACTCAAGCTCTAGAGGCAAGTTGGGTGAATTGTATGGGTCATCAATAATAGGATATACATATCTAAGAAACTCAGAAAGACTGTTAAAAGTTATCCATTCATTACTCCCCTCCACCTTACATTTTGGCGGGTCAATAGTAAATTCCACATCAGTCGCAGTGAGAAAGAGGTTAAAAAGCATATATTCTAACATTTGAATATCGTCAGTTGTCTTTTCTATATACAAATTATAAGTCTGTTCAAGCGTAATGGGATAATCTTGTATTGAACCATAGTCAAACTCTATCCAATTCGTAAGCGCAGACTTACTTCCGCTATTAGTAGTATAATAAAAATCTCCCATCGCCAAATATACTTTTGCAATGTCAGAATATTCTGATGTTTGTTGCGTCAAATATCCATTTACTATATCTTTCATTTCAATACCAACCGTTTCTGGTATTGAAATATGTTTAAAATCGCCAATACACTCAGATATCGAGATTTCTTTTGTCTCATCTGAAACAACCAGTCCAAGACTTTCCAATGCTTGGGAGTTATCTTCTAAAGGCTCTCCTATAGCTATCGTTACACTTGTCGCATTTTGTGAGATAGATTTATTTATGTTTTGAAGCTCAAAGTAACATCTAAATGTCTCTTTTCCTCCTTGAGCTAAATTGCCTGTCGGTGTGTCTGCTGTTGCTGTAACATTTGTGTCACTGGCTGTGGCATTCACTGTTATGGCTTCTATGGTGTTAGAGCCTATGTTCTCTACTGTAAAGGTGTAGACCACCCAAGTGCTGGAAGCTGTAAAGGTTTGATTTGGAAGAGTCATTTGGTCTGTGCCGGCGTTGGTCACGCCTACAGTGATGACTGTGTCGGCTGGGTTGGCGGAGCCTGCGCCCTCTGTGAGGTCGGTAGCGGAGCCTGTTGGCTGAGAAGCCATAAGCTCGCTTTTGCCATAAAGTTTAAAAGCCACGCCATCGGCTGTGTATGATACGTTTGAGTTTATGGTCACATTGACTGAGGTAGCAGCGATGACGCCAAAGATCATGAGAGCTAAAGACATACTTATTGAGGCTATCGTGGCGAATAGTTTAAATTTCTTTTTCATATTTCTCCTTTTATCTTAGGTTTAGCTGAAAATGCTACAAAAATCTCACAGTGTACTAAAAGCACAGCGCGGAAGCCTCTTGTGAGCTTTTTTATCCACGGCGAAGCCGTCGAAGCATTTTCGTTATAAGTGTACCCCCCCCGGCCCTTTTCCAAGCGATTTGAGGCACTTTTTCAAAATTTCTCAAAAATTTTTTTCGAGGGCACTCTTTTTAGTGTCATTACGAGGAGGCGAAGCCGACGTATGTAATCTCCTCCCTGACGGGCAAGCTCCAGAGACGGCAAAAGAAAAAGCCCGCGAAGCGGGGCTAGGGTGAGGGGCTTAGCCCCTCTCTG
>CALVTI010000063.1 GCA_944361835.1 uncultured Clostridia bacterium | reverse complement strand
AGGCGTACGTGACTGTGAGGCCCGGCTTGGCAGTAAACGCAGCTCCGCGAAGCTTTTCAGCGGGCGAGAAAAATTGGCCCCCATTGTGAGAAAAGCGAGCCTAAATATATATTTTGTTTTAATCCTCTAACCCAAGAAGAAAGTCTGTGCTAACATTGAAATATCTAGCGAGTTTTACAAGCGTGTCGTAAGATGGCTCCTTATTTCTAGCTTCCCAATGAGACACTGCTACATCGGTAAAGCCCAAAACGGCACCAAGTGCTCTTTGGCTCAGGCCTCTTTCTATTCTTAAAGCTCGTAGGTTCTTTGAAAATTCTTTCATATTTTTATTATGTTAGTTTTCGAGAAAATATACTCTAGTTCGTTCTATATGTACAAATTTTCTATTTTATTTGCAATTCTTTACAATATTTGACATATTTTTTGCAAAATATTTACTGAATTAAAAAAGTGCTTTATTTCAAGCACTTTTTGACTCTTCAAGTATTTCGCGCATATTTTCGAGTAAAAATTGTTGGGCCTTTGGGGTGTATGTTACCCCCTCATAGTACACTCCAAAGCGATTTACATTTTTAGTATTCAAGATACCATGGATATGGCCTAACTCGGTCGCACGCTTTCTGCCGTCGACTTCCTCAAGAAGCCCTGCCTTTAAAAGCCATGGCACAACATCTTTATATCTTACACTAACTCCCATATCGCCAATTGAATCAAGGATATATTTACAAAACTGCGAAAGAGGCATGTTTTGAGATGAGGGCTGAACTTTTTTTGCAAAGTCCTCATTCCAAACGAGTTTGGTCTTCTTAGGTCTGCCTATCTTTCCTCCACTAGCTATGAGCTTTTTCAAAACATCTCTTGTATAGAAGAGACACCTTATCATCTTTGGCTCACTCATCACGCTATCATCTTCTAGCACCTCGCCTGTAAACGGGTTTATCCCGCTCGCAAGTGTACTAAGTATTTCTTCTGCTCGCTTAAGCATAACAAAATCTTCTTCCATAACAACCTCTGCTTGAGAATATCACAGGCATCAAATTTTGTCAATTAGCCCTTGACGCGCATAGGCTGTAATAGATGCGACTCTTCCGCTCTTATACAAAAGGAAAAACATGAACTTATATCTTCTCATACTTATTGCTACAGGCATAACCTTTCTGTGCACCACGCTTGGCTCATGCGTAGTTTTTTTTGTAAAAGGTATAGTTGAAAAATTTAATAAAATCTGTCTTGGGCTAGCTTCTGGGATAATGGTCGCAGGCTCAGTCTGGTCACTTCTTTTGCCAGCCATGGAAATGGGAGACCAAAGCTTTTTGGGCGTACTCCCGGCCTTTGTCGGGCTTCTCGTCGGCCTTGCCTTTTTCCTTATAGTCGACAAGATTATTGGCGCCAAACAAAAGACGCTAAGTTCTAAGCGATCTAAGATGCTCTTCACTGCAGTCACTCTCCACAACCTGCCTGAAGGCATGGCCATAGGCCTTACATGCGCTCTCGCGCTTCATGGGGGCGACGCCTCAATCGCTAGCGCTATAGCTCTCGCTATCGGCGTCGCAATTCAAAACATTCCTGAAGGCGCCGCCGTCTCTCTTCCGCTCTACCAAGACGGCTACTCAAAGAAAAAGGCTTTTCTCTATGGCTCACTCTCTGGCATAGTAGAACCCATTGGCGGATTGCTGACCGCCCTGCTTGCCAGCACTGTCAGCGCAATCTTGCCTTACCTTCTTTCCTTTTCAGCTGGCGCTATGCTGTTTGTGGTCGCGGGAGAACTCATGCCAGAGAGCGCTGGCGAAGACAAACTTGGGGCTTCTTTCTTCATCATCGGTTTTTTGATTATGATGGCTCTTGATGTCTTGCTTGGATAAAAAAACTAGCCGCAAGGCTAGCTTCTATTTATCTTCATAATAGATTATTCTTCTACAGTTTTCACACTCTAAAAAGCCGTTTTGCTTGAGCTTGCCAAGATCTGCTGACGGGAGCTCCATCGCGCACCCACTACAAAACTTGTCTCTAAGTGGCACAAAGATAGGAAAATTTTTGTCAGCTCTCTTCTGCTTATACTTGTCCATAAACCTCTTATCTATGCCCTTTTCAAGAGTCTCAAGTTCTTTTTTTATCTCAGCCACTTTAGGCTCAATTTCTGCCCTCAAAGCTTCAAATTTTTCCTTGTGCTCTTTATACTTCGCCTTAGCCGCCTGATAACGCGCTTTGGCGTCATTAAACTGCGTCAAAACAGCGTTTATGTTTGACGCAATATTCATCATCTTTTTTTCTAAGATATTTAAGTTTGAGAGAATAGAGTTTGAGAGCTCAAGTCTTTCCTTTAACTCTTCTTCACTCAAATTATCCTGAACTTTCTTTTCAAGGCTATCTAAATACTTTTGGTTGTCCTCAAAAGTCTTCTTTAGTTTTTCGTAGTCCTGGGCTATCATTGAGGCCTGCTTTTCAAGCGCAACCGACTTGTTTTGAGCCTCTTTGGCATGCTCTTCCATATTTTGATATATGCGCTTGTCTTCACTTGACTCAAGCTTCTTTTCTAGCTTAAAGATCTCTTCGTCTTTCTTTTGATATTCTAAAAGTTTTTCTATGTTCATATGTCTTCCTTTTTTAAAGTATACAATACTTAGTCCACAAAGTCCACAAGTTTTTTGCTTCTAGACGGGTGGCGAAGCTTTCTAAGGGCCTTGGCCTCAATCTGTCTAATACGTTCTCTCGTGACATTAAACTCTTTGCCCACCTCTTCAAGCGTTCTTGGATGAGAGTCGTCCAGCCCATACCTTAGCCTTATGACTTTTTGCTCTCTTGGCGTAAGAGTATTTATAGTCTCAAGCAGTTGTTCTCTCAAAAGATTTTGCGAAACGACCTCAACTGGCGACTTTATAGTCTCATCTTCTATAAAGTCGGCTATTTTACTATCCTCTTCTTCACCGACAGGATTTTCAAGAGAAATAGGGTCTTGGGCTATCTTCTGTATCTCGGCCACTTTTTCCTCAGTTATGCCCATGGCCTCGGCTATCTCCTCCTGGGTCGGGTCTCTGCCAAGTTTTTGGACGAGCGTGCGAATAACTCTAGTCAGCTTATGGATAGTCTCCACCATATGCACAGGTATTCTAATTGTTCTCGCCTGGTCAGCCATAGCTCTTGTAATAGACTGCCTTATCCACCAAGTGGCATAAGTCGAAAATCTAAAGCCCTTTGTGTGGTCAAACTTCTCGACAGCCTTCACAAGACCAATATTCCCCTCTTGAATGAGGTCGAGAAACTGCATACCAGACCTGCCCACATAGCGCTTGGCAATACTTACTACAAGCCTGAGGTTTGAGACTGTGAGCTTGGCTTTAGCATACTCATCACCCTCCAAAACTCTCTTTGCTAGCTCTATTTCCTCTTCTGGAGAAAGCAGCGGAGCTTTTCCTATATCTTTTAAATACATTTTGACTGGGTCATCTGTGCTAACTTGGAGAACGATGTCGTCAAAGCTATCCTCTTTTTCAGGCTCTTGGGACTTTAAAATTTTAATGCCAGCCTTTTCGATGTTTGAAATAACCTCTTGAATATCACTAGCACTCGCTTCGTGTTTAAGAAGTTTGAAATAAATATCCTCCTCGTTTATAGAACCCTTTTTAGAGCCTATGTCAATAAGCTTTTTTTGTTCGAGCAATAATTTTTCGTTTAACATCAATCTTCCTCCAAATTTTTTTCTTTAAGTTTTTTAGTAATTTCAAAAAGTTGTTTTGAAATTTCTCTTCTCTCGCCAAGGTCTTTCGCCTCTGTATACCTCTTGGTAAGCTCTTCTTTGAGCTCTCTCAATTTCCATTCCTTAAGTGACCAAAGGCACTCTTTGTAGTATTTTTCCTCATTATTTACTTCTTCAAAATTAAAATTCAAAATTTCTTTCAAAACTGGCTCATTTTCTACATCGAACCTGTCAAAAATTGTCGTAATTTGAAAATTTTCACTATTTTTTTCTTTTTCTTTCAAAAGTTCGAAGAGTTGTTTTAAAGTAGGATTTTTTAAATATTCTAAAAAATTTAATTTCACATACGGCTTTCTATGCATAGCTGCGGCCATGACGAAGCATTCAGCCTTAGACGAAGCGTCTCTAACCTCAACATCCGTCTCAGCTTCTTTTGGAGCTTCAGTTTGAACTTGTCCAACCGTCAGGTCTCTCCTCAATATATCGATCGGCACTTCAGCTTTATCTCTAACAATTTTTAAAAACACATCTTGCTCAGCGTCGCCTTCAAGCCTTGATATAACTCTAAGTGCCTCACTCACATATTTTGCCTTTTGATCAGCTTTTGAAAGGTCATACTTTTTCTCAATCTGCAAGAGCCTAAAGTCTGTCGCAGATACAGCGTTTTCGATTATGCCCTTGAGCTTTTCAGCCCCAAATTCTTTTAAATATTCGTCAGGGTCCCTTCCGTCTGGGAGAATGGCAACCCTCACTGACAGTCCGTTCTCCTCGATTATTGGGAGATTTCGAAGTGCGGCTTTGACCCCAGCTGAGTCACCGTCTAAACACAGCACAACATTTTCGCTAAAGCGCTTTATCTCGCGCGCATGACTGCTTGTAAACGCCGTCCCGAGACACGCCACGCTTTCTCTAAAGCCAGCCTTATGCATGGCTATGACGTCCATCTGCCCTTCGACTATGATAATCTTGTCCAGCCCATGCTCTTGTTTAAATTTTTTTACAAGATTAAGGCCATAAACCGTCTTTGACTTATCAAACACCATTGTGCCCGTTGTGTTTTTGTATTTAGCAAGCCCACTTCCTGTCAAATCTCTAGCCGAAAACGCTATGCAGTCCCCAAAAGTGTTTATAATAGGAAAGATAAGCCTGCCTGCCATGTTGTCATACAAATGGCCACCCTCTTTCTCTCCACAAAGCCCAGCTTCTTTCATGTCTTCACTAGTTACGCCTTGGCTCGAAAGATATTTTACAAGCTCAGTCCAGCCCATGCTATAGCCGATTTCAAAATCCTCTAGCTCTCGCCTTGTGAGCCCTCTCTTTTTTATGTATTCTTGAGCGAGCTTTGCTTCAGGTTTATAGATGTTTTGTTTGTAGTGTTCCTTTGCTAGATTTAAAGCTCTAAGGAGCCTCTCTTTCTTTTTTTTGAGCTCGTCATACTTTTCATCTCCGCTCAGCTTGGGCACTTCAAGCCCTGCGCTCGCAGCAAGTGCCGTCACGGCTTCTATATAACTTAAGTTTTCGTATTTCATCATAAAAGTTATGACATCACCAGATTCTTTACAACCAAAACAATGATAGTAGCCTTCATATTCATTTATGCAAAAAGAGGGCGTCTTTTCGTGATGAAAAGGACAACACGCCCAATAGCTTTTTCCCTTCTTTT
>CALVTI010000062.1 GCA_944361835.1 uncultured Clostridia bacterium | reverse complement strand
GACATATAATTAAAGCATGAGAAAAACTAAGATAGTTTGCACAATAGGCCCGGCGTGTGACACAGAAGAAAAAATCTTTGAGCTTGTCAAAGCTGGAATGAACGTGGCAAGAATGAACATGAGCCATGGCTCAACTGAAAGCCACAAGGCGACGATGAAAAATATTGAAAAAGTTAGGGCCAAACTTTCTAGCCCAATAGCGCTCATGGTCGACACGAAGGGGCCTGAGATAAGGATAGGAAAGTTTTTAAAGGGCGAGATAAATCTAAAACAAAACGCCACTTTCACCCTCACCTCTAGAGAGATAATGGGAAACGAGAGAGAAGTCGGGCTTATGTATAAACAGCTTGTGGGCGAAGTGAATATCGGCGACAAAATTTTTGCCAACAACGGGCTAGTCGTCTTAAAGGTCAAAGCCATCACAGAGACTGATATAGTCACAAAAGTGCTCTATGGCGGAAAGCTCACAAACAACAAGGGGCTAAATATCCCTGGTCTTGTTCCTAAGACAGAATATTTGAGCGAAAAGGACAAGAGCGACCTGCGCCTTGCCATTTCTGCCAAGGCGGAATTTGTCGCTGCAAGCTTTGTGAGCAATAGACAAAATGTTTTGGACCTAAGAGAGTTTTTAAACAAAAATGGCGGAAGAGAGATAAAGATTATTTCAAAAATAGAAAACCGTGACGGCGTAAAAAACATAGACGAAATATTAGAGGTAAGCGACGGAGTTATGGTTGCTCGTGGCGACCTTGGCGTCGAGACTCCGCTTGAAAAAATTCCTGCTGTCCAGAAAAAAATAATAAACTTGGCAAACCAGAAAGGCAAAATAGTCATTGTTGCTACAGAAATGCTTGAGAGCATGACGACTTCGGTTAGGCCTACTAGAGCCGAAGTGAGTGACGTTGCAAACGCCATCTATGAAAAAGCTACAGCCACTATGCTATCGGGCGAAACCGCCGTCGGCAAACACCCTGCCCTTGTCGTAAAAACAATGGCAAAGATACTCCTCGAGACTGAAAAGCACATAAACTACAACTTAGATTTTTTAAAGAGCGAACATAAGAGTATTTCGACCACCCACTCGCTCTGCCAAACGACTTGCACCAACGCTCTAAACACGAAGGCAAAACTCATCGTCGCTTACACTACCTCAGGCAGCACTGCAAACATTGTCTCAAGCTATCGCATTTCCACGCCTATCCTTGCGCTCACTCCAAACGAAAGAGTCTACTCTTCGCTCGCTCTGTGTTGGAACACTACTCCCCTTCTCACTGAAATGATAGAGAGTGAGGCAGACATGATGCTCCTCGCTGAAAAAGTGGCAAAAGATTATGTAAAGAGCGGAGACAAAGTCATTGTAATCGCAGGCACGCCAGAAAAGCCTGGCCAAACAAACACTCTTAAGGTTATTGATATCAAATAAAATAGTCGAGAGCCACGGTTCCGTAAAACTTTGTGCAGTCGAGCTTAAAGCCTCGGCTGTCTATTTTTTCATCTCTAGCTCTTTCGCAGACTATTATGCCCCCTTCATTTAAAAGCTTTCTATCTTTTATTATTTCAAGACACTTCTCATACAGCCCACTTTTATACGGCGGGTCTAATAAGATGATATCAAAAGTTTCGTCAAGACGTTTCAAAACGTCAAGCGCATCGCCAGTTATGACTTTGCTGTTGTACCCAAGTTTTTTGAGGTTTTGTTTTGTAAGTTTTATGCTGTCCAAATTTTTATCTACAAACACGACCTCGCTTGCGCCTCGGCTAAGAGCCTCTATGCCTAGAGCGCCACTTCCAGAAAAAAGGTCTAAAACTTTCTTTCCGCCAATCTCAAACTGAAGCCTCGTAAAGAGCGCCTGTTTGACCTTGTCTAGCGTAGGTCGAATATCGTGTTTTGGCGGGTCTAAAACTCTTCCTCTGTGTTCACCTGAAATTACTCTCATGAGCATATATTATCACATTCAGCTATTTTTTTCACAACTTTATTCATTCTTTTTGAGCTGAGCGAAGTGAAAATTTCGTAGTCTATAGTTCCAAGAGCTTTCGCCCAAGCATTTGGACCATCAAATACTATCACCTTGTCAAAGAGTTTTGCCTTGGCTTTTGAGAGGTCTATAAAAAACATATCCATGCAAATATTGCCTATAATTTTGCAATTTTTGCCACCCACTTTTACAGCCACTCTTCCAGTAAGCTTCCTAAACATCCCATCCGCATAGCCAAGCGGAACGACGCCAATTTTCATCTTTCTATCAGCGATAAAGCCGTTTGAATACCCCAGCCTCTCGCCCTCTTTAAGCTCCAAAATTTTAATAACCTTGCTTTCAATCTTGAGCGCGCAAGATAAACCATTTATAAGCTTAATGCCGCTTCTCAAAACATAATTTTCGAGCCCAAACCTCTTAATCTGTCCTCTTGATATCCCACCTCCACCAAAATGGATGATGGGCGAAACCCCGCTCGGCAAAAGCTTTATGACGCTTTTAAATTCTTCAACTTGCCTCTTTAAAAACTGCTCATCACAGTCCGCTGTGCAAAAGTGGGTAAACACGCCCTCAAGCACGACTTTCTTCTCTCTAAATAGGTCTATAATTAAATCATAGACCTCTGGTTTTTTTACACCTAGCCTGTTCATGCCCGTGTTTATCTTAAGATGAACTTTGGCCACATTTTTGGTCTTTCTAAGTGCGCGTTTTAGCCTAAAGAAGTCCTCTCTGCTTTGCACGCAGACAGAAATATTCTTGTCTATAGCCTTTTTAAAATCACTCACCACGCCAACAATCAAGATGAGAGCCTCCCTGTCGAGCTCTCTCAATCTCAGCGCTTCATCAAGACAAGCCACGCCAAAGCCTTTTGCCCGCGGACGCAAA
>CALVTI010000061.1 GCA_944361835.1 uncultured Clostridia bacterium | reverse complement strand
TTTACAATGGTCACTCCGTCGACATTTATGTTTTGGATTTTAGTGTAGCCCTGGGTAGACGAAATGATATTGCTCACGTTTCCAGCAAGTGCGCCCGCAGAAGACGCGTAGCTTGAGCTAGTGGAATAATATGCCTCTATTGAAACATTTTTTAGTTGAAGATTTTCAATTACGACTGTCTCGTTGTTTGTGCTGTTGTATTTGTTTACATACCCAAATAGACCAAGAGCCGAACATGTGATGGTCTCGTCTATGGTCATGTTTGAAATGGTGTAGCCGTTTCCGCCAAAGTAGCCGGCAAAAGGTTTGCCTGAATAGGCGCCAATCGGCGTCCAAATTCTGCCCGAAAGGTCTATGTTTGCAGTGAGTACATAGTAGGCCTTGCCATATTTGTTATAATTTAAACCAGCCTCTCCCGAGGTAGAAGAACTCGTGCCATTTATGAGCTGAGCCATGGTAGCGAGGTCGCCCGCCGTACTGATTTGGTAAGGATTGGTGGCCGTTCCAGCCCCTCCAGAGAACGACTCTGTCGAAACAGCCCCATAGACCTCTGTCTTTTGGTCAAAGGTCACACATAGACCAATAGAAATAAAGACAGCCATTAGAGCTATCAAAATCTTTGGGAAAACATTAATCTTTTGTCTCACTGCACACCTCACAAATATGCATTTATATATACTTTAGTATATATATTTGGCCATTTTATATCAAGCAAAATGAGGCACAATGTGACATTTTTACAAATTTTTCGCTATAAAAAAAGCTCTCACGAGAGAGCTTAATAAATATCAAGAGGTTTCATGCCCGAAGCGAACTCTTTTGGCACACCATTCACAATCGTAATGCTTCCTCCGCTCTTTAAAAATCTTGCAAGGCCAAAGAGTTTTCGAAGCACTAAAATAGTGTTGTATGAGTGCTCGCCGACGCGGTTTTCATCAAGGTTATAACATAGGTCTAATTCGGCAGCGACATTTGAAATGTCATGGACAAAAATTATCACCTTTTTCCCTCTTCTAGCAAGCGCTGAAGCGTGGCTTATTATGTTAAAAACCGCCTCTTGTGAAGCCCTAGGATTTTCGTCATAGAGGTTTGAAAAAATCTTTGAAGGAATATATTTTTCGACTTTCAAAAAGTCAGTTGTGGAAGCGCCAACGACAAGTGACAAAACCATATAGCCCTTGTGGATATAGTCTAGCATGACAGTGTTTTCTTTGACTAAAAACTTGTCAAAATCATCATAGACCTCTTCAAAAACTTTTCCCTCATCAAACTTCTCTTTGAGAACTATGTCAGTCATCTCATCTATCTCGTCACGCCACTCCTCACTCCCGTTTACTTTGTCAACATCGGCAAAGAGACAATAGTTTTTGTTTTCTATCTTCCAGGCTGTGCCTTCTATATAGTCTCCCTCAATAAAGCCCTTATCACTCACGACATTTGCTGGCACAAATATAATATTTGTGTTGCTTTTAACATAAGGCGAGCCCTCTTTGGTTTTTCTAAGATAGCCTTCAAAATATATACTCTCTCTTCCCTGCAGGATAGAGAAATCAAAGCTGGCATCAAAATGAAGGGTAGAATTATCAAACATAGGCTTATTGGCAATTTCAAAACGATTTGCTTCTTCAACAAAATCTTGCGGAACAAAAAAATCTATGACGGACTCATTGAGTTTTGTGACTTTAGGTGGCCTTCCAGCTCTGCTCTTAGGCCCCTCACCCGTACTCTCACCCGCCATAATTTGGCAAATCCTGCTGACAAGCTCTTCACGCTTTTTAGTCGTAGGAGAAGGGACCCCCACTTTTCTTGCGAGAGTCCTCAGCTCGTATATCCCTAATTTTTCGATAGCTTGTCTATTCCTTTCGTCCATATGAGTATATTACCACACTAATTTGCGAAACACAACTTATTTAGAGCGTTTGGTTAATTTTTTTAGAAAATTTTGGAAAATTTCCACAAAAATTTTTTTTGATTTTTTTAACTTCAAAGGCTTTTAAATAACGGATTTTTACATCAAAAGATTTCCATTGTCAGTCTTTAACACTTTCAAAATGTTTTCCTCTTCGCCAGTCTGCGCATTTATGTAAAAATAGTAAGTTTCTCCAGCGTTTTTGCATTTCAATTCATAGGTCAAAACTTCTCTAGAATATTCAAGAGGAATAAGAGCTAGTTTTGTAGATTCTATTTTGAAAGATGAGTTTATCTTCTTTTCAGCCTCAGCTTTTGAAATAGTCGCTTTGCCCACATTTCTTGACACATGATTTGTGTAATAAGGTGTAGCTTCATAGCCTACCACATCTCCTTGAGCCATGTCTACTTTTACTTTGACAAGGTCTGGATAGTAGATGACAGAGTCAAGCACAGGAGCTAAATTTATATAAGCGTTGCCTCCAACAACATCGCTCCACACGACGCTCATGTTGTTTACTCCTGCAGTCTCAGCAAAGCCAACAGCTATTTTTTCTGCCTTTTCAAGGCTTATATTTTTGGCCGCTTCGTCACAACTACACGATATGTTTAGAAGATGTCCGCCAACGACTGTAGTTTGAGCATACAATTTTTTATTATTTCCAAAGCTCACCTCGTAGGTGTAAGTAGCTATCTTTCCTCCGCCTTCACCCACAAACCTAGTCATCTCTGGCGTGGCGTTTCCATAAACATCAAAAATGACTTTCATCGCGTCTTCTTGACTGAGTTTTTGCCCAGTAAGGCCTTTTATTTCTCTATTTATTTGAGAATCAGAGAAGGGCCCGTCATAAATCATGGTAGGATATTCTATGTCTCCCTGCATCTTACCTATATCATTTGTGAGCCCATTATAGTCGCCGTCTAATCTTATGCTTGAATCCAAAATTGAATACCCGTCCCACATAGATTTGCTCATCTTGTTTAAAGAGCTTTTTATGGTCAAAATTGCATCATAAACTTTATTTAAAGTCTCCTTTTCTGCGCTAGTAAGTGCTCCGCCTTCCCTTAGTTTTTTAGAAAGCGTTTCGCAATAGCCAGACGCCTGGTTTATGAAAGCTAAAGTCTCATGCAGGCCATTTATTGAATATGGCAAGTTGTTTAAATTTTCTTGAGCTGAGTTTATATTTTTACTCACCTCTTCAAGCATCTTGGCCGAATACGAACTAGAATTTGAAGCCAAAACTTTAGAAAGTTTGTTTTCAGTATTGTTTACATCATCGACTAAGTTATAAAAACTTTTTTGATAGACATTTTCAAGAGAAAGTGCAGCTTGTGAAAGTTGTGACTGAGCTATTATGTACATGACGCTCACTGCTATCAAAAGCGCGCCCAAAATAGCGACCGCCACTATTAGCCCAACTGGCTTTTTTGCTCTTACTTTTTCCATACCCCCTCCTTATATTGCAAACACATGTTTGCCGATAGTGATGACAGTTTGCCTTGAGAAAATCCATTTGCTAGTCGCAGTTTCTGGATTGTAATAATAAATACATCCGTTTGTTGGGTCCCAACCATTTAAGGCATCTCTTGCCGCCTGGTAAGCCGTGTCGTTTGGTTCTAAGTTGATTTGCCCATCATGAACTGCAGTAAAGGCCCATGGCTGGTATATCACACCTGAAATTGTGTTTGGAAATTCAGGATGCTCGACCCTGTTTAAGATTACAGCAGCTACAGCAACTTGACCAATATATGGCTCGCCTCTAGCCTCAGCGTGCACACACTTGGCAAGGAGATATAGGTCTGAGCTCGACTGAGTGTTTGAGGAAGAAAGGCCAAGCGCAGCCAATGTCTTTGGCCCTATAATGCCATCTACGACTAAGCCATAATCTCTTTGAAAATTTTTTATGGCCGTCTTGGACTGCGTCCCGATTATGCCGTCAATATCTCCATAATAATAGCCTAAATCTTTCAGCTTTTGCTGAACTTGTTTGTTTGTCGAAGCACTCGCCACCTCAACTACTTGGGCGCTCTCATTTCCAATTTGCACAAGAGGAACAGAGAGACTAAGGCAAAAGAGCCCGATTAAGAAACTGATAACTACGATTTTTGTTCTTTTCATAAAATTCTCCTAAATTTACCTCTATTTTGCAATTTTTCTACAAAAATTATTCACTTTTTGAATATTTTTAATAAAAAACTTGGCAAAACTTATGGCAAGGAGAAATTTATGAAATACATAATCGCTACAGTTTCTGTACTGATAATAACCTTGGTGATAATCTTTTGCCCGACAAACTCAAGCTCTAACAGCGACATACTTAGAATTCATATTAGAGCAAACTCAAACCTTGAAATAGACCAAGAAGTAAAATATAAGGTAAAGGATGCGGTCGTAGACGCTTTAATCCCAATCTTGAGTCAGTGCATTTCTAAGGAAGAGGCAGAGAGAAAAACGGAGGAAAATTTTGAATATATAGAAAGTGTTGCAAATGCTGTTTTGAAAAGTCAAGGCTTTAGCTACACAGCGCACGCCAAACTTTCTTATGAAGAATTTCCCACCAGAGTATACGGCGATGTGACTTATGAAAATGGATTTTATGACGCGCTCATTTTAGAACTTGGAAAAGCCGAAGGAGACAACTGGTGGTGTGTAGTTTATCCTCCACTGTGTTTTGTAAATGGCTCCTCTAAAGTGAGCGGTTTTAAAAGCAGAATATTAGAAATAATAAATAATTATTTTGGAAATTAATTTTTTATTTAAAAAATTTAATTTTAAATATTAATTTTTATTAAAAAATAGTTTTTATCCATTTATTTTAATAAAAAAATAAAAAGCGAAAATATTTTATTCTCGCTTTTTAAAAGGGGAAAACTATTTTTTAACTTAATTGATAATAAATAGCTAAATTTTTATCACTCTCCAAAACATCTTCCACATCAGGGTTTTGAGACATAATTAATTGAGGATTTACATTTAATTTTTTAGAAATTTCCCAAATAGAATTTCCTGCTTTTGCAAAAATAATTTCTATAGCGCAGTCTCTTGGAGGCAGTTCTTCGCCTATTTTACAGTCTGTAATGACTGCATTTTGGGCGCTGCTTGTAAACACTACAAGAGCCTTGACTTTAGCGTCAAAATATAGTTCTCTACCTTTTTTTACTATTACGTCTGCATCTTCAATAAGCTGATGCACTACAATAGTCGGCTCGCCTGTAAGGTCTGTCTTATCACTAATGACATATGGGATTTCCATCTGCACGGAGTTTATAGCTCCATCTTCATCGTTAAGGTAAATTACATACACATTGGCTATGCCTTCTAGGAAGATTTCACCATCTTTAATATATGAGTTAGTTGGGGTCAAAAACGGCGTTGAGACAGCTAAAATTTTGTCTATTCTAGGCTTTGACTCGTCTAAGGTCAAACTTCCCTCAATTTTGCTTTCAAAATATTCAGGAGAGAAAAATCTGCCACTATCATATGAAGAGGTCACGACTTCGGTTTGGCGAGCGACTGAAAACATATCTTCGACACAAGGCACGCTCTCTTCTCTATAAACTCTATATTTAAAGTTTATAGGTAGGATTGAGGAAATTTGGACTTTGCCTTCTTCATTTGTGAGCGTGTTTGAAACTCCGTCGAGCTTTAGTCTAGCATCTATTTCTAAAAAACATTCTGGCGTAATGTCACTCACTTCAATTTCTTGCTTAAAATTGTTTATAGCGGTCGCCTCTCCCAGTTTGCCCGTCTCGGCATCAGTGACAAACAAGGCTTTTGTAACAACCTCGCCAGAGACGCTGATATAATTTGTTCCTGTCTCGTAGTTTTTGACAAAGACTTTGTTGTCTACAGAAACTAGTCTTTCAAAATGGTCTTTGATGGAGAGCTCGAGACTTTCAGTAATATTTTCATTTCCATCGCTGACAAGCCTTAAAACAGGCGTCTCAGTATATTTACAGCACATCTCTTCATCTGCGCTAGAAAGAACATCTACACTTTGTTCTTCAAGCGCAAAAGCACTGAGCTCTAGCTGGCTGACCACGCGCATATTACTATCACTTATGCTGTCAGCTTTTGCCTCCAAAACAGTTGCGTAAATGTCGACTTTTTGCCCAGCTTTTAGGCTCTCGGCTAAAAACTTGTTTGAAAAATCCACAAGACTTTCCCTTGCCATTATTTGATTGTTTGAGTTTAGATAAAGCGCCTTTAATAGCAGCTTTCCGCCTACGCTGGCCTCTCCATCGAGGACCTCAATATTCTCTACTTGCGCCTCAGCCGTTAGAGAAAGAAGCTTTGAGAGACTGTCTTCAAAATTGATGCTAGTCTCGTTTGTAAACTGCTCTTTGCCCAGTTTTTTCTTGCTTGCCACCCTGTAAGAATTTTTTTCAATAGCCATATTCCCCTCCAAAAGTTTGTTCCTTATAATGTATAAATTTCATTATGACAATATGACTATTTCAAAAAAATTTTTAAAATCTTGAAAGTTTGGCAATAATATGTGTGCGAGGTGAACAATGAAACGAAATATATATGCCTTAGATGAAATTAAGGCCAAAATAAGCGCCTTAAAGGGCAATACTATCCTCATCAGCATAAATAGAGGCAGAAATAAGATAGAGAGCTTTGAAGCTGTCATAGACAGCGTATACCCAAGCGTGTTTACAATCAAAACTAATTGCGAAAAACAACAACCTTCTCAAACGTTTTCATACTTTGATGTCTTATGCGGTGATGTAGTGTTTGCCAATGTATAAAAAGCATGCCTTAGTGGCATGCTTTTAATCTTCGTCGTCATCGTCATCTACTAAATAATCGTCATCGTCGTCATCATCAAGGTCATCTAGGTCGTCGAGGTCGTCTTCGCCCTCCTCCTCTTCGTCTTCATCTTCGTCAGGCTCTTCTTCGTCAAAGCCCAAATCGTCAGCATCTAAAAGGTCATCGTCGTCATCTAGCGAGCTCACTACGGCCATGTCTCCTGTCTCTTCGTCTGGAGCGATATATTCGTCTTCATCTCTATTTATATACGCATCCCAGTCGTCGCTGTGGTCAACATCTCCATGAAGTTCGCTATCAAGAGCCCTCTCTTTCATGCAAGACGCACACATAACTTCGTCTGCCTGAATATAGTTTGTCTTACATATCGGGCAAAGCTCTAAATCTAAGTCATCTATATAATCCTCGCCCTTGCTAGTAAGCTCAGCTTTGCAGACGCTACACAGTTTGTCTTTCTTTAAAATAAAGTTGAGTTCGCACCTAGGGCATCTAATATAAACAGGTTTTTTCTCTGCCATAATTTCTCCTTTTTTAACTACGCTCATAATACTATTTTGCCTCGTGGTTGTCTACTAATTTACGCAACATTTTTAAAATTATTTAAAATTTTTTTACTGTGTTTTTACACTATAATATTCGCTATCAAAAAACTGTGTTAATGGCATGAAAAAGCCCTGCCAAGGCAGGGCTAAAAGCTTTATTCTTCTTCCTCTTCTTCAGGTTTGTCAGCTTCGGCTATAGCGCCCAGAGGTCTTGCCTCGGTCTCAACGCCTTGCTCGACATCAAAGAGGTTTATGATATGAGCGTAATATGTGTCTGTCGTATTGTCAGCTACTTGGGCATAGAAAATGAGATATTTCCCGTCTGCTGTGATGGAGAGATTTGCTTCTCTAAAGTTTGACATCTCCACGACTGTCTGTCTCACTTTATCAATATATGATATCCTGTATATACCACTAGTAGTAGTAAAGTATATATAGTCTCCACTAATAAGCTGAACAGTCACGTCTTCGTCGACAAGCACTTCAGGAATAGTCGAGCCAAAATTTGACATGACTAGCCTTGAGGAATATTCGTAAATGACAGGCTTGTTTTGGCCGTACTCGTCTTTACCAAGTGGCATAAAGTTTGTAATGCCTGAAGTTATGGCCTGTGTGAGCTGAGTCTCGCTAGCTTCAAAGCCAGCAGCAAGGGTGTTTGCAAAATAGAAAGTCGTCTGTTCGGTCGTATTTCTTGTGTAGTACAAAACTCCGTCAGTGTAGGAGTAGAGCGTGATAGTCTCCCCAACTTCTCTTCGCATTTGAGTCATTTCACCAGAAACTATTGAAACTTTTCTCAAAATATTCCCAGTCACGCCCTCAGTGGCGCCCTCTTCGTCTGTTCGGTCTGCTGTGTAGTAAACAAAGCCATCGTTTTCATTCTCATACTCTTTAGCAAAGACCGCACTAGTCACATCTTCAGCTAAAACTGTAGACCCGCCATTTGTGAGATTTAACCTAACGACCCTCTCCCCCTCATGAATTACTAGGTAGTCAGTGCCATCAATTGTGAGAACGGCTTGGAGAGTGACAGCATCCAAGGTGGAATAAAGTTCTCTTAAATTCGAGCCATCCGCTCTCATGCTATAATATGTGTTCCTATCAAAAAGCGTCTCGTTTGTCGTCGAGCGGTGGGTGTTTGGAGAAGCAAAGTAAATCATATCGCCTTTTGCATACATAAAGCTTGAGTTAAACGCGCCTAGCTTGTCTGCAACTTTTTCTGTGTTTAGGGCATAACCGTCTTCGTCATACTCGACTTTTCCGTTTGTAAGCTTAGTTCTGTAAATAGCTGTTTCAGCAAGGTTTCCTGTATTGTCCCCGGCAGTGAGGTCGCTCACAATTACGCTTGAGTTTGCAAAATAAATATATTCGTCATAGGTCACATTGCCGTATCCAGCGCCGTTTTTAGCCTCGCCTGTAGGAAGAGAGACTGGTGCGCCACAGCCCGTAAAGAGCAGGCAGACGCCTAAAAGACAAATGGTAAGGGTAGTCAAAAATTTTTTCATATATTTCCGCCTTTTATTCATGCAAGTAATATTACCAAATGGGAGAGCTAATGTCAAATAATTATTGCCAAATTGGCAAATTATATCACCCGCAGAGGACTGAAAAGTGTAGCGGGGCCGCGAAGAGCCTTCGAAGCTTTTCCCACCCGCCCACCCTAAATTAAAGGGGCGGTTGCCCCTTTAGAACCCCTACTGTCTGCGACATAGAGGGGCTAAGCCCCTTTAGACGACTGAAAAGCCTCGCGATACTGCGTTTGCTGCCAAGCCGGGCCTCACAGTCATGTACGTCAGTACACTCCTGCGAGTCCCGACTTGTCGAGCCTTGTCTCGCTCGCTTTTGAGCCGTCTAGAGTAGAGTAAGGTTTAAGTATATTTTTATTTAGTCCGTCTTCGAAGCCCGTCTTTGGAACTGGTCCGTCAAAGTAGGAGATTGCGACGTCAGCCTAAAGGCTTCCTCGCAATGACACATAGGGTTAAGCTTTGCAAGAGCCTTTGTAGCCCAAAAGGTGCGTCTTCGCGGGGCCATGAGGTAAGGATAGAAAGCGAGAGGTAGCGCGCTGGGGCTCCAGCACCCTGCCCTAGTGTCATTACGAGGAGCGGTAGCGACGTATGTAATCTCCTACCTGACGGACTGGGCTCCAGAGGCGGGCCATAAAAAAGCCCCGAGGGCGGGGCTGAAAAGGTTTTGTTTTTAATTCACTGTCGATGGGAGGCAAACTGAAAGATTTGAGGTTGTGAGCGTCGTTGAAGAGAAGTCAGCGTTTATCGTCGTGTAACCCTCTGGGACGATTATGGTCTGGGTCACTGAGTTTGTCGAGCCTGAACCAAACCACCCCTCATTTATTGTAGTAATTTGTTTGCCTGTTGGACCAACCTGAGGGAAATATACATATTGAAGATCATCAACGCTATATCCGCTCGCAAGGCCTGTGATTGTCGTGCCCCCTGCGTCAAATGTGAAGACAGCGCTTGTGAGTTGTTCGACAAAGTTCGAGGAATAGGTTGCCCAGTTACTGTCTGCTGTAAACTCAGACAATGTACCTGCACTTATAAATATTCTAAAGGTATTAATCGTAAACCCATTGCCTTCAAAAGTTACTGGATGGTACTCATTAGCTATAACTGCCTTTAAACGAACATCGTTTTGTTGCCTAATAGTTAACGAGTTGTTGTTAAGAAATAGATATTCAATTTCGCCATAGTACCCTAAAGCCCCCATATTTAATGTTGTAACACTTTCTGGCAAGTAGAACGCTGAGCTATCCAAGTTTGCATAATACAACACGGTACCGTCTTTGCTATACAAACTTCCTCCTATGGAAGAGAACACACTATTAGACGAGGCCACTTGCCAAATCCTTACCTGTGGAGGAGCATAATATGAATCGTGGCTAGAATTATTAAGCGGGTTTACTATGCCACCTTGTACAGTAGTCTGTAAATACATATTTTCGACGCTTGCTGGAACCCTTACGACATATCCTGAATTAGCGTAAATCCCTAAATCATATGGAGATCTAAAGTAAATCGTTGCGGTATTATCGCCAAAATGGACTCTAATATTTACACTAGTCATAGCAAACCCAGAGCTACTCGTTCCAACAGCTGTTACCGTGTCTGGGATATATAGGCGAGAAACGCCTAAGCTGTTTGTGCCTGTTCCAAACCTGCCCGTCAAGGTCGTGACTGCAGATGGTATTATAATTTTAGAAACATTGGTGCCTCTCATTTCTGTTAGAGAGCTAATATTGCTAGACAAATATAGGCTTGTCGCTGTCGTTGGCAGCGTCATTGATGTCCCTGAAATTGAGGTGACTGAGCTAGGAACGACAAATGAAGTTCCTGCGGAGAATGAACCAAACGCCGTGCCAGCTATGGTCGTCACTGCCGTGTTGTTGAGAACTTTAGGGAAAATTACTGTTGTAAGTGTGCTGTTTGAAGAAGCGGCTGTAATTGAGCCTGACGAGAAAGTCACTTGGCTTGAGGTGAGAGGCGTGAGCGAGGAAGAGGTGACCTTTTCAATGTTGAGGTTTAGAGAAAGGTCTATGGTCGTAGTAGAGACAGACTCTGGCCAGAGCTCTATTTGAACCATGCCCACAGAGGCTGACGAACCATCGCCAACTGTGCCGT
>CALVTI010000060.1 GCA_944361835.1 uncultured Clostridia bacterium | reverse complement strand
TTCATTTCTCTAAAAGCGTTTTCTCTCAGCTTTCTATCGTCGCTCTGCACGAGAAGAGAATATGAGGCGTGAGTGAGCTTGTGCTTGTTCCCGCTTGAGTCAAGCACATCTTCAAATCTCATATCGGCATTATCCAGCATATCAAAGACATTTGAAAAACCATCAGCAAAATCTCCCACTTGGCTTAAGAGCTTTTCCTCTTTTTTTGAGAGCATATGAGGCCTATTTCTCAAAATATTTTTGAAATAGTTTTTATATTGCGGATATTTTTTATTATTCATCATTTTTTCTAAGAGCTCGTCGCTGAGCGCAGAAATTTCAACATCTACAAAACTCGTCAGCGTACTCATCTTTACGCAGACAGCTCCAACTTTTTCGCTCAGTGCCACGCTTTGGCTATCCGTGGCGTCTTCTTTGACTTTGAGCGAAGAATAAACATAGAGCCTTGAAAGGTGTTTTGAATATTCGCTCTCCTTTGTCAGGCAGTCAAAGACGGTTTTTTCGTCTTTCAAATTTCCTTCATAAAGAGCGAGCTCCTCCATGCCTCTCTCTAGCTTCTCTATCTCCTCTTTGCAGACTTCATTTGACGAGCAATAATCAGTCAAGTCCCATTTATATATTTCACTTATTTCCTTTCTCTTTTTCATTTTTACTCCTAGAGAGTATTATATCCAAAACAAGCCAAAAATGAAAACAAAAGAAAGAAAAAACGCCACAAGTGGCGCTATTTATTAAAATCTTGCTGGCTAATGGGTTTTTTATTTTCCATCTCTTTGGAGATGAGGTTTTGATAAGTCGTCTTGGAGAGCATTTGGCCATAGTAGTCATAAATCAAGACGTCTTTGTCATTTTCTTTGCCCCTTTTAGTTTTGCAAACTGCAAAAAAATCTTCAAAACAAACAAACTCTAGATAGGAGCAGTTGTTTTTTGCTGTCCATTTATTGTTTACAGTCGCACAACTGAAAGACAAAATTTTGTCTCCATTCAAGTTTATCAAAACGAGGTCGGTCTGCCCTTCTTGAGGCAAGCCTTCAGCAATATATCGCTTCTCAAGCAAAATGAGTTTGGGGTTGTGTTTATACTCTAAAACTGTAGACTTTACTTTTTCCATATTTTATCTCCTAAGGAAATTTTAGCATAAAATATGGCAAATTTCAATAGTTTCTTTTGAGAGCTATTTTAGGTACTTTTCAATGTCAAACTTGTTCCAAGGCTCGGCGTCTTCTGGCGGATATACTTTAAAGAGAAGGTCTTCTTCTTTAGTCGGGTGCTTAAATTCCAAGCTGTATGCCCAAAGCGCAAGATTTTTAGACAAGCCTTTTTTAGCTCCATACTTTCCGTCTCCGTAGAGCGGACAACCAATATTAGCCAGCTGAACTCTAATTTGATGACTTCTGCCAGTCAAAATCTTGATTTTTAAAAGACTTAGGCCGTCTTTACTCTCAAGCACTTCAAATTTGAGCTCGGCCCTCTTTGCTCCGCTTTCGCTCATCGGCACAAGCCTCACCATGTTGTCAGCAGCATCTTTCTTTAAGTAGTTTACAAGAGTCGCGCTCTTATCTCTTGGCGTCCCACACACGACTGCAAGATAAGTCTTTGAAAAACTCCCGTCGGCTATTTGCGCTGAGAGCCTGCTCGCGGACTTGCTAGTTCTCGCAAACACCATGACTCCGCCAGTAGGCCTATCAAGCCTATGCACAAGCCCAATGTAAGCCTCGCCAGGCTTTGCATACTTTTCTTTTACATAGCTCTTTACAAGCGTGAGCATATCTTCATCTTTAGAAATGTCACTTTGCGAAGGAATGTTTTGAGGCTTGATGACGACTACTATTTGGTTGTCTTCATAAATTACGTCTAATTTTTCCATACAATTACTCCGCTGTTTCCGCAAGGAAGCACAATATTTTCTCTCGTCGGCAGTCCTAGCTCATAGCTAATAGCTGGGCTTTTAAAGGTCAGCTCTAAGAGATTTTTAAGAACAATAGGCTGAAGCCCTGTCGTATAAGAATTTAAAAGCACGAAGAGGGGCTTGTCGCTTAACACCTTCGTGAGTTTTTCTAGAAAATCAAAGAGGCAGTCCTCGAGCTTCCACATTTCGCCATTGGGGCCACGCCCGTAGCTCGGCGGGTCTAGGATTATGGCGTCATATTTGTTGCCTCGCCTAATCTCTCTTTCCACAAACTTAAAGCAGTCATCGACTATATACCTTATCTTGGCATCTTTGAGCCCTGAAAGACAGGCGTTTTCCTTAGCTCGCTCGACCATGCCTTTGCTCGCATCTACATGCACGACGCTCGCTCCAGCGCTAGCAGAGGCCACAGTAGCTCCGCCAGTATAGGCGAAGAGATTTAGGACTTTTATTTCTCTCTTTGCCCCCTTGATGAGCTTTACCATCATGTCCCAGTTTGCAGCTTGCTCAGGGAAAAGGCCTGTGTGCTTGAAGCCCATGGGCTTGATTTTGAATTTCAAATTTTTATATCCTATCACCCACTCGTCTGGCATAGGCTTTTTGATTTCCCAGTGACCCCCGCCAGTCTTTTCTCGCCTGTAGTGAGCATTTAGAGCTTTGGAGTTTTCAAGAGAGCTTTTTGCACGCCAAATGACTTGAGGGTCAGGTCGAAGCAAAATCACCTCGCCCCAACGCTCAAGCTTTTCGCCACTTCCAGTGGCTAAAATCTCGTAGTCTTTCCAATCTTCGGCAACTCTCATTATTCTTCCTCTACCCTTCTCATAGAAATAGTGATTTCTTCATCTCCAACAACTATATTTCTACTAACTTCGGCATTTTCAAGCTCTTCAAAAAGTTCTAGTGCGAGCACTTCAGCCATTATCTTTTCAGTGTAGTCAAACACTACTCTCTTTAAAGTCTGGCTGTCGGTCTTAAGCGCTAAATACACTCTGTCTTCCACCTTAAACCCAGCTTCTTTTCTCAGCACTTGAATAGCTCGTATGAGCTCACGAGACAAGCCCTCTATTAAGAGGCTCTCATCGAGCGTGATATCTAGCACAACAGTGCGGTTTTCTTCTGTAGCAATGACAAAGTCAGTCTTTGCTTTTAAATTTAATATGAACAAGCTGGAGTCAAGCGAACCAAACTCTGCCGTCTCGACCCTACCTTTCTTATAGCCCTCGACGAGCTCTTGCATGCGCTTTTCATCAGCTGAAGCTAACATGTTTTTGAGCTTCTGGACGTCTCCCTTCATGGCAGCTCCCGCCGTCTTGAAGTTTACAGTAAGATAGGCCGTGTTAAATTTGTCTTTGTCCTCTTCAAAGATTATGGACTTTATGTTGAGCTCTTCTTTGATGATGTTTTCAAAGAGCCTAGAGGCCTTTTTAGCCTTTCCGTCCACGACTAAATACATGGCCCTTAGTGGCTGTTTTATCTTGATTTGGTTTTCGTTTCTCAGTCTTTGAGCTATTGTGATTATGTCTCTTGCAATGGTAGTAAGCTCTATTATTTCTTCATCATTCGCTTCAAAGCTAGTCTCAGCAAACCCATTTAAAAATACACTCTCTGCGCTCTTTGGCTCAAGCTCTCTCACCATGTTTTGCCACAAGTATTCGCTGAGGAAAGGCAAGATAGGAGCCATGACGATGACTATGTTCTTTAGAGCATAATACAAACAATAATACGCATTGAGTTTATCCTCTTCATCGTCCGACTTCCAAAATCTTCTTCTATTTACTCTAATATACCAATTTGAAAGCTCATCAATAAAGTTTTCAAGGCTCTCTGTGACAAGATAGAATTTTTGATTGCTATAGTTTTCTTTAGCCTCGCGAATAAACTTGTTGGTCTTTTCTATCAGCCACCTATCTGTGACATCAAGACGAGCTTTGTTTGCCTTGTATCCCTCAAGTTTTGGATTGTCAAGGCAGGCGTAAGTGTTGAAGAAAGCATAGCTGTTCCAGAAGGACAAAAGCGTTCGCCTTATCTCATCGCTCAGGTCGAAACTAAATCTCACGTCACTCATCATATTGTTTGACGCAAACAAATATCTTATTATGTCAGCTCCAATAGTTTCAAAAGCCTCGTCCACTGAAATGTTGTTTGGGCTGGACTTTGAAAGCTTTTTGCCCTCTCTGTCGAGGAGCATAGCTGTGCAAACTATCTTCTTGTAAGGCGCTTTGCCTGTTATGACCATGCTCATTACAAGGAGAGAATAGAACCATAGTCTAATCTGTTCCTTGCCTTCCAGAACGACCTCTGTAGGAAAGTTTTTATTGAAAAACTCCTCGTCAGTGAAATATTTTTTGGTCGAAAAAGGCGTTATGCCAGCGTCCAGCCAACAATCTCCCACCTCAGGTATTCTCTCGACGCTTGCTCCGCAGTGCGGACATCTTATCTTTATTTCGTCAATATAAGGCCTGTGGAGATGTGGAAGCTTTTTGACATCTTCACTGCTTGAAAGCTCCTCAAGTTCCTTGAGCGAGCCCACGACTGTAAGTTTTCCACACTCTTTGCAGACATAGAAAGGCAGTGGCACGCCATAATATCTTTTTCTTGATATAGACCAGTCACCCATGTTTGTCAGCCAGTCGAGCATACGCTTTTTCATAAATTCTGGCTGGAAGACGACATCGTCTATGGCTTTGATGAGCGCTGGGCGAATTTCGTCCATCTTTATCACCCAGTTTTTCACAAGTCTAAATAATACTGGATGCTTACATCTCCAGCAGTGAGGATAACGGTGTTTGTATTTATGAGTGTAGTAGAGCTTGTCGCGCTTTTTTAACTCTTCAAACACAAGCTCGGCCACTTCGTTTGCGTTTTTGCCTGTGAGGAAGCCAAAGCCTTCATAAAAGTTTCCAGCCTCGTCTATAGGGACTATATTTTTAAGCCCGAGGCTTTGCCCAAGGTCAAAGTCCTCAGCTCCACAACCAGGCGCTATATGCACCATTCCGCTTCCTTCTGTAGCATCTACACTATCCCAAGCGACAACTTTATGCTCAAAGTCTTGCTCTTTCAGCTCTGGAAAACATGTCTCATAGCTGAGGCCAACAAGCTCGCTTCCCAAAACTTCTTTCTCGACCTCTACAAGGTCGTCTTTCAAAATCTTGAGCGCCGTGTTGCACACCACTAGACGCCTATCTGTGCTCTTTACTTTGCAAATGGAGTATTTTAACTCTGGGTTTACTGCGACCGCAACGTTGGATGAAAGCGTCCAAGGCGTCGTCGTCCAAACGACGAGCGACAAATTGGAGTCTTTGACAGGAAGCTTTATAAACACCGCCATATGCTCAAGTTCTTTATACGCGTCTATGTCGGCCATTTCATGCTCGGAGAGCGCTGTGCCGCACCTTGTGCACCACGGAGTAGGCCTATAGCTTTCTGTGATCCAACCTTTCTTTTGGCACTCTTTTAAGAAATACCAAATAGCTGTAATATTGGAGTCTGAATTTGTGTAATATGAGTCGTTCCAGTCCATCCACTGCCCCAGCCTTATAGACTGCTCAGTCTGCTTTTTGGAATATACTCTTATCCTCTCCATGCAAGCCTCAATAAAATTGGCCATGCCATATTTTTCGATGTCTTTTTTGCTATCAAGACCTAGCTGTTTTTCCACGCTGAGCTCAACAGGCAAGCCGTGGCAGTCAAAACCATTTTGATAATGCGCCTCTCTTCCTGAGAGCCCTGCAAACTTGAGCATAATGTCTTTCAGTGACCTATTCCAAGTGTGATGTAGCCCCATAGGATAGTTTGCCGTAATCGGCCCATCTAAAAAAGCGAAGTAGTCTTTTGAGCCCTCGTTTTTCTTTTTCATTTTTTCAAATATTTGATTGTCTTGCCAAAACCTAAGAATAGCTTCTTCGTTTTTGACAAAATTTGGCATAGTAGGTTCTTTTTTCATAGTCTCTCTCCTAATCGTAGTTGTCTAAGATATTGTTCATGTCCATAATGTCTGTCGTCGTAATAATTCCAAGAGGTGGCTCTTGCATGCTTCCCGTCTTTGTTATGAGTACGACGAGCAGTTTTCGATTTAGATAAAACATGTTTAGAGCTTCTTCAATAGTGATAGTCGCAGGAGCGACATCATAATACTTGACTGGCGACGGAGTCACCACAACGCTCTCTATGGTGTTTTGGGTAAGGTATTTGGTGGCGTCTTCGCCTTTTGCTAGGTGCTGACCTATTTGATTTAATATCTTCTGTCCGTTTGCAACGCCTATTAGCGTGCCGTCTTTGTAGACTGGGATATTACTAAAGGACGAAGTAGAAATAAGCTCGACGACTTCTTTGATTGAGACATCATACTGAACAGACAAGACGTCTCTGTCAACCAAACTGTCTAATACTTTTGGCGGAGTCGTGATGAGCTTTGCGATCTTCTCCATCTCCTCCACTACCTCGTCATGAGGCTCTGCTATTACATATTCGTCATTGCTCCTATGGATAATGGCGTTTCTAAGCCTGCCGAAGTCTATGAGGTCATCTTCATATTTCCTCACAATATAGTTTACGACAACAGCCTTTCTTATCATATCGCTGTAGCCCATGCTTCTTTTAAAATTATGTTGGACTCTCAAAGCATAATCTATTTGATTGTAAGCTTCAATAAATCTACGAGCGTTGGTCTTTTTACCAGTAGTCTTTTGCATAAAATCTCCTATTTTTGCATTATATCAAACCTTTATAGTTTTTAAAAGTATTTTTTTGTATCCTTTCAAAAAATGTGTCATTCTCTTGACAAAAAAGCAAAACTGATATATCCTTAAACTGCTGTACTAGGCGGGGAGTTAGCGGTGCCCTGTATCTGCAATCCGCTATAGCAGAGCTGAATACTTGCCTCGGCATCAAGGCTCAAATTTGTTTTGCAACGCTTTAGTGATGAAATTAAGGTCTTATGCAATGAATATCTGTGAACCATGTCAGGGGCGGAAGCCAGCATCATTAAGCAGACCCATTCATGTGCCATAAGGTAGCTTTGGTGGAGCTAGACGATGTAAAGCTGTTTTAGCTGTAGTGTCAAAGCAAGTTGTACAGTCATATAAATATTTTGCAGAGCTCTTTAGCTCTGCTTTTTCGTTAAAGGCTTGTCATTTCGTCCTCTCTTGGGTATAATAAAAGTATGGAAAAAGTTTATGACATAATTATCGTTGGCGGAGGCCCAGCGGGGCTGACTGCCGCTATCTATGCGCTTATGGCAAAAAAGAGCGTCTTGCTTTTAGAAAGGCTGCTCCCTGGAGGCCAAGTCTCCCAAGTTTTGAAAATCAAAAATTTCCCAGGCTTTGAGAGCGTAGACGGCCTGACGCTTGCGGAGAGAATGTTCTCTCAAGCTGAAGGCCTGGGGCTTGAGACTCGCTACGCCGATGTGCTTGAATATAGCCTGGAGGGCGAAATCAAAACGCTTATCACGACTGACGGAAGCTTTAACTCTAGGTGTGTCATACTCTCACTAGGTGCAGTGGCCAAAGAGCTCAATGTCAAAGATGAAAAAAAATTTGTTGGCCGAGGCCTTAGTTACTGCGCGACTTGCGACGGAAATTTTTTTGCTGGCAAAACTGTGGCCATAGTGGGCGGAGACAATTCTATGGTGGAAGACGCGCTCTACCTCGCTGGCGTGGCAAAAAGAGTGTATGTCATTCACAGACACTCAAAGCTAGAGGCCACCCCTGCCCTTGAAGCTCTAGAAAAGAGCGAGAAAGTAGTTTTTTTAACAAACAGCCAAGTGACTCAGCTCATTGGTGAAAACTCACTTGAAAAGATAGAAGTCCAAAACAAAGTGACTAAAGAAAAATCTCTTCTTGAAATCGACGGGCTGTTTGTCGCGCTTGGCAAACGCCCTGACACCAGCCTCTTAAAGAGCGTCAAGCTGGACGAAAACGGATATATCTTGACAGATGAAAATATGCACACAAACCTTAATGGAGTCTATGCCGCAGGAGACATTAGAAGAAAAAAGCTTCGCCAAATAGTCACAGCTTGTGCCGACGGAGCGATAGCCGCTACTGAGGCGATAGAATACTTAAGCCAATACTAAAAAAACAGCCGCTCTTCATGAGTGGCTGTCGTTATGTAAACTAAGGTTCATCAAAGAAAGCATACATGTTTGCGAGCTGAGCTATGCACATTATCATATCAAAATATTTTTCCTTTATCGTAGATGGCGAAGGTATCTCAGCAAAGATTGCGCCCGCCTTTAGCGAAAAACCATAGATTTTCAAAACATTTTTCATACAGCTCTGGACATCTGGAGACTTGAGCTCGTAGAGCTCGTTCATGTACTTTAGCGTCTGTTTTTTATCTGTATAGTACCACTTTTTGTCTATCTCTGTGACATAGATTTCAATGCTCTTGCCGTCCGTGAAAGTAGCGTCGCTAAAGATTCTCCACTCATTAGGAGCTGTCTTTCTAATGTCTGTAACTTCTTTAAAAGAGTTTTCAATTTGAGCAATATCCATACATCTTCTCCTACCTAGGTAGTATAACATTATTGTCTGCTGTCTCCAAGTGATTGAGTTGGGTTTTGCGAAAAAGTTTGTTTAAGTTTGTAAATATCCCACATTTTTGTTGGGTGCCCTGCTCCATGTTGAGCAAGCTCTTTATGACTATCTTTTGGGCTTCTCTGTCCTCAAGGTTGGCATGAAGCATCTCGCTGTCGTAATGGCAAAAGCTCTCTGGGAACAAGACTGTAAACTTCTCGCTATACTTATGCATATGCGGGCCAGAGATTTTTACTCCCTCTTTCGAAATGCTTCCGTCCGCCTCAAACCTGTTGTAGTGGACGCTGTTTTTGTAATCATATCTGCAAAGTTCCATATATTCTTTTCCGTTTATGAGCACATATAGCGATATGCTGTAAGGCTTCATATTCCCGCTTCGAGGCTTGTCGACAGTGACAAGGGCAAAAGTCACAATGCCATATTTGCAGTTTGAAACAAAAAATTGGAAATTGGAGTTGAAATATAGATTGGA
>CALVTI010000059.1 GCA_944361835.1 uncultured Clostridia bacterium | reverse complement strand
GCGTTGTAGAGGCCATAAACTATAGCCTCGCCTGTCTCGTGAGCTATGAGCGAACCATAGTCTCGCCTAGCTATCTCTCCTTTATACTCCTCATAACCGTCAAACACCGAGCTCATAACTCCCTCGCCCTTGGTGTCTGTCAAAAATTCGCTTTTAAAGCCAAACAAGCCTCTCTCAGGAATTTTGAAGTTCATCTTAATTCTGCTACCCTTAGGAGTCATGGAGAGGAGCTCGCCCTTTCTTCTTCCCATTTTGTTCATAACCGCACCTACGCAGTCTTCTGGAACGTCGACGGTGAGAAGGTCCATAGGCTCAAGCTTCTTGCCGTTTTCTTCTCTAAACTTTACTCTTGGCATGCTGACCTGAAACTCATAGCCGTCACGACGCATGTTTTCTATGAGGATAGAGAGGTGCATTTCCCCTCTGCCGGAGACTGTAAACGCGTCGGTCGACTTTGTGTCGCTCACCTTCAGCGAGAGGTCTTTGACTGCTTCTTTGTAGAGGCGGTCTCTCAGGTGACGGCTGGTCACATACTTTCCCTCTTTGCCTGCAAACGGGCTGTCGTTTACGAGGAAAGTCATCTCCACGCTCGGCTCGGCAATTTTTACAAACTCAAGAGGTTCTATTTTCTCAGGCGAACAAATTGTGTCACCAATGCCCGTGTTTTCTAGCCCTGCCACACAAACTATATCGCCAAAGCTAACGCTCTCAACTGCCTCACGCCTAAGGCCTTCAAACACAAAGAGCTGAACTATCTTGCTTCTCACGAGTTTTGAGGCGTCGTGAAAATTTGTGACAACAACTTGGTCTCCCACTCTGAGCTTGCCTCTTGCCAGCTTGCCTATGGCGAGCTTGCCGACGTAGTCGTTGTGCTCAGCTGAGGAGATGAGCATTTGCGCTGGCGCGTCTGGCTCGCCCTCCGGCGCTGGGATATGGCCTAGGATAGTCTCAAAGAGAGGGACAAAGTTTGTGCCAGGCTCGCTCTCGCTAAGTGAAGCTGTGCCGTTTCGAGCTGAAGCAAAGACAAAAGGAGAGTCGAGCTGTTCGTCTGTCGCGTCGAGGTCCATAAGGAGCTCGAGGACTTCGTCTCTCACCTCTTTGAGTCTTGCGTCTGGTTTGTCGATTTTGTTCACGACGACGATGACCTTGAGCTTGAGCGCAAGCGCCTTTTCAAGCACAAACCTCGTCTGTGGCATAGGCCCCTCAAAGGCATCCACCACAAGCAAAACGCCGTCCACCATCTTAAGCACTCTCTCGACCTCTCCGCCAAAGTCAGCGTGGCCCGGCGTATCCACAACGTTTATTTTGACGCCTTTATACTGACAGCTACAGTTTTTTGAAAGTATGGTTATACCACGCTCTCTCTCGAGCGCGTTGGAGTCCATAACTCTGTCTTCTACTACTTGGTTTTCTCTAAACACATTGCCTTGCTTCAACATCTCGTTCACGAGCGAAGTTTTGCCGTGGTCGACGTGGGCAATTATGGCTATGTTTCTTATCTTCTCGTTTACCATAGAAAAAAATACTTCCTTTTACAAAGAAAGTATTCTATCACAATTTTCTTCAGCCTGCAACGCCTTTCTTAATATTTTTGAAGCGTCACGAGTTTTTCCTTACCACCTTCGGTGACGGCTATGGTGTTGTAGCGGTGAGTCCTGACGGCCTCTGTGACGAGCGCAGAGTAGGCTTTGGCTTTTTTGAGGTCTTTTTTGACTGGGTCTGTGCCTCTTTGAACATAGCCCACGTCGTCAGCCTTCCAGACGCGTTTTGTGCGCGTCTCGAGCTCAAAAGCGAGCATGCTTCTGTCTACAAGATTTTCTTGGAGAATTAGGCAGAGTGAAGGCTTTTTGTTTTTTATTACGCTCTTTGAGAGCGCGCCAATGTCAAGAGGGTGAGAGGAGTTTATGAGATAGTCGGCTCCGTACTCATTGTACACCTCTTCGGCTATGGCGCCAGAATATCTGCCCATGACTTCAAAGACGCAAGACTTGTCAAACGCCTCCATAGTCGTCATGACCTTTTTTATATAGTCAAGGCCGGCCGAAACTGCTGTCTCAAAACCTAGGCTATACTCCGTCTCTGGCATGTCGTTGTCGATAGTGGCAGGTATGAAAAAGACCCTGACGCCCTCACGCATGAGCGCTTTTGCGCCCTTTAAAGAGCCGTTTCCGCCGATTATGACTAGAGCGTCGAGGCTGTGCTTTTTTAAGGTTTTTAGCGCCTTTTTAAAGCCGTCTGGCGTCATAAAGGCTGAGCTTCGCGCGCTCTTTATATATGCCCCTGCGCGTTTTTCATAAGCTTCAAGCTCGGCGGGCTTTGGCTTCAGGACCTCGCCATAGACGAGGCCGTCATAGCCGTGGCCGACAAACACGACTTCTTCGCCAAGCGCCGTTATGCCCTCATAGAGCTCTTTAAGACACTTATTCATGCCTGGCGCGTCTCCACCACTGACTAGCACTCCAATTTTCATACTATTTCTCCACAAGTTTTACATTTTGTTCGCCGATGAGTCCATTTAGTTCGTTTAGAAGATGGTTCCCGGCGTTTACAAATTTTTTGGCGTTAAAGGCTTGGTTTTTAGAATTACAGCAGATTATGGTCTGTGTGTCACCTTTATAGCTGTCGAGCGTCGCCATAACTCTATTATACAGCGTCGCGTTTTGGGTATCAAACTTTATATAGAGCTTTTTTGTCTTTTTTTCTTCCTCCTCTTGCTCTGGCTTTTGCCACGGAATGAGGTTGTCGACTATGATGATAGGCGTGTCGCCCTCTCTTATTGAGAGCCTGCCCGAGACTGTATACATCTCGTCTTCCTGCATGACATTTCTAAGCTTTGCATAGGCCTTTGGAAAGACCATGAGATTTAGTGTGCCGTAGAGGTCTTCCATGGTCACCATGGCCATCTCTTTTTTGTCTAGCTTGGTCATGTGCTTTTTGATCTCGGTGATAATTCCTCCGCCCAAAACGCTCATGCCGTCGCTAACGCTGTAAACGAGCTTGGTCTCGCCGTCTTCCTCTATTTCCTCTGGCTCGAGCATGTCGCTTGTGAAGGAGAGCTCGTCATACTTGTCCATAAAGTCCTCAAGCGGGTGGCCTGAGATATACACTCCCGTGACCTCTTTCTCAAACTTGAGGCGAGTCTCTTTTGAAAACTCTTTTATGTCTGGATAGTCAAGCGTATCCTCGCTCTTTAGCTCTTCTGTCTCAAACAGCGAAAACTGGCCTGCCGCCTTGGTCTTTCTGTCGCGGTTTACTCTCTCGACTGCAAGGTCATAGACCGCCATGAGCTGGCTTCTGGCTACGCCAAAGCAGTCAAACGCACCGCTCAAGATGAGCGACTCAAGACACCTCTTGTTGAGGGCAAGCTGAGGCACTCTTTGAAGGTAGTCCATAAAGCTCTTAAACTCGCCGTTTTTCTCACGCTCTTCTATGACTGTCTCCATGAGCGCAGTACCCACATTTTTGAGCGCGCCGAGCCCAAACCTGAGGTTTCCGTCTTCGACGCTAAACTCAGTCCTAGATTTGTTTATATTTGGAGGCAAAACATCATGCTTTTGCTTTTTGGCATAGGTGACATATTTTTTTATCTCGTCGGAGTTTGTGATGCGGTTGTTTAAAACAGAGGCTATGAACTCTATCTCGTAATAACACCTGAGATAGGCTGTCTGGTAAGAGAGATAGGCGTAGGCTGCCGCATGCGACTTGTTGAAGGCGTAGGACGCAAAGCTCTCCATCTCATGAAAGACTTTCTCCGCCACCTCTTTAGGAATGCCTAGCTTGAGCGCACCAGGAATGTCGTGTTGACCGTTTGGGTCTTTGTAGCCGTATATGAACTTTTCTCTCTCGATGGGCATCTTGTCCTTTTTCTTCTTGCCCATAATTCTTCTCACATTGTCTGCCTGACCATAGCTGTATCCGCCCATAACCTGGAAGATTTTCATAACCTGCTCTTGGTAGACTATACAGCCGTAAGTCACGTCGAGAATGTTTTCAAGACACGGGTGGTCGTAGACTATGTTTTCTGGGTTTTGTTTGTTTTTGACATAGCGCGGTATGGAGTCCATAGGCCCTGGTCTATACAGCGAAACGCCAGCTATAATGTCTTCTAGACAGTCGGGCTTGAGCTCTTTCATAAACTTTTTCATGCCTGGACTTTCAAGCTGGAATATGGCGTCGGTGTTGCCCGAAGAGATTAGGTCGTAGACGTTTTTGTCGTCATACTCCATATTGTAGAAGTCTATATCCACGCCATGGTCCTCTTTGACATACTTTATCGCCTTGTCTATATCAGTCAGCGTCCTAAGCCCCAAAAAGTCCATCTTTAGAAGCCCTAAGTGCTCGAGCTCTATCATGTCGTACTGCGTCGTAATGTCCTCGCCGTTTCGCGAGAGCGGAACAAAGCTGTCTACCCTGTCAGGCGCGATGAGCACGCCGGCCGCGTGCATAGACGTGTTTCGAGGCATACCCTCGAGCTTGACAGCCATGTCGACAACTTTTTTTACAAACTCGTCCTCGTCATACATCTTCCTCAGCGTCGGGATAATATATTTCTCATCTTCAGGCTTGCCAGTCGTGCCAAAATAATATTTGAGCACAGGCGGTTTTTTAATCCCGTCTGGCAGACGGTCTGGGATCTCTTTGGTGATTTTGTCCGCCTCACTGTATGGCATTCTCAAAACTCTGGCTACGTCTCGAATGGCGTTTTTGGCCGCCATGGTACCAAAAGTCACGATCATGGCGACATTCTCTTCGCCATACTTGCGCCTCACATAGTCCACCACGTCCTTTCGCCTGTCGTAATCAAAGTCTACGTCAAAGTCAGGCATAGACACTCTCTCGCGGTTTATGAACCTCTCAAAGATGAGGTCATACTTGAGCGGGTCTACGAGGGTTATGCTCGTGGCGTACGCCACAATGCTTCCAGCGCCCGAGCCTCTGCCCGGGCCGACAGGAATGCTATGTTGGCGCGCGTAGTTTATGTAGTCCCAAACTACGAGGAAATATTCGACAAAGCCGAGGTCGCGAATGGTGTTTAGTTCCATCTCCGCCCTCTCCTTTATCTCTGGCGTAATCTCTTTATATTTCTTCTTGAGCCCCTCATAGGTCATGTCTCTCAAAAACTCAAACGCCGTCTGGCCGTTTTCAGGCCTATATGGCGGAATGTAGTTTTGAGTGGCTGGAAGCACATATTTTTTGTCAATGCCAGGGATGTCGTCATGAGCCTTGCTCTTTATCACGACATTCCTACATTTGTCTGCTATCTCCAAGGTAGTCTCGAGCGACTCTTCATAGCCCTGCATAGCAGTTTTCATCTCCTCATAGGTCTTGACATAAAACTGGTCGGTCGAAAATTTCATTCTGTCAGGGTCGTCCACGGTCTTACCCATCTGCACGCACATGAGGACATCTTGCATCTCGGCGTCTTCTCTGGCTATATAGTGGCAGTCGTTTGTCGCCACAAGCTTTATCCCTAGGCGCTTAGACATATCAGCGAGATGAGGCATTATCTCTATCTGCTCAGGCAGGCCGTGGTTTTGAATTTCGAGATAAAAGTCTTCGCCAAAGATGCCTTTTAGTTTGAGCGCTAGTGCGTCAGCGTCTTCAAAGCGTCTTTGAAGCAACAGCTGAGGTATGTGGCCAGCTAGACACGCCGAGAGGCAAACGAGCCCCTCGCTGTGCTCCGCCAGCACCTTATAGTCTATTCTTGGCTTATAGTAAAAGCCATCTACAAAAGCCATGGAAGAGAGCTTCATGAGGTTGTGGTAGCCTGTGTTGTCTTTGGCGAGCAAGATGAGGTGGGCCATGTCAGCCTTGCCTGACTTTCTGTGCATGTCTTCGCAGATATAAAACTCCTCGCCAATTATTGGCGTAATCCCGTTTGCAAGGCACTCGTCATAAAACTGTATAGCGCCATACATGTTGCCGTGGTCGGTCATAGCCACAGCCGTTCCGCCACGCTCCTTGGTGAGAGCGACGAGCTTTTTTATGCGCGCGCAACCATCTAAGAGGCTATACTCCGTGTGAACATGTAAGTGCACAAACTTTTCTTCCATTAGTTACTCCTGTAATTCTTTTGCAATCTTCAATATTTTCCTAAACCTGTGGTTTAGTCCGCTCTTGGTGAGTTTTATCTTAGAGAGCTTCAAAAGCTCGTCCAGCGACTCTTCAGTGTTGGCTAGCCTCAAAAGCGCGACTTCCTGAAGCTCCTCAGGAAGCGCTTCAAGGCCAATAGTCTGGGTTATGACCTCAATGGCGTCAAGCTGGCGCATAGACGCCTCGACGGTCTTTGAGATATTTGCGCTAAGGCAGTTTGTCTGGCGGTTTACCTTGTTTCTAAGCTCTCTCACGGCGAGCTCGTTTTGGAGCTCTAAGACTGAGTCGTAAGCGCCCACAAGCGCCAAGATGTCGCTGACCTGGCTCGCCTCTTTGAAATAGAGCACAAAGAGGTTTTTCCTCTGCACAATCTTTCCCATGAGATTAAACTCAGCAAGAAGGCTCCCAAGCTCAGTCAAAAATCTGTGACTATGCGAAGTAAACTCTATGTGGTAGCCACTGCTCGTCTTTTCGCTAGGCACCTTGGTAAGCTTTATAGACGAAGTCGCACAGCCTAAAAAGGCGCCTTTAATGAAGGCCTTTTTGCAGTGCTCTTCCATGACGAGCCTAGGCTCAATCATGCCCGAAAGGTCTAGTTCACCACTCTCGCTCATAAACCCAAAGTCTCTCAGCATCTCGCCAAGGTGGCTCGGGGGTAAAATAATTTTGTAATAGACAGTTTTGTTTATTTTATAGTCGTCCTCTATCTCAAGCTCCATGTAGTCGCCATAGAGGCTATGAATAATCTTGTTTGCAAAGGCGTAAATCTCTTGAATGTCTGTGAGAATGACTGCGCTCATCTCGCCTCCGCTGAGCGTAATTTCGCCAGAGGAGTGCAAGAGGCCAGACATAAAGGCCATTCCACAGCAATCGGTCGGCACCTCGCCCTCAAGTATTTGAAGCTTTGCCTGTCTTGAAAAACTCATGCTCTCACCTCTTTGGTTTTGGCTTTAAGGTGCCATTTATGTTCTCAGTTACGTCCTCAAGGCCTAGTTTTATCACAAGGCTCAAAGCCTTGTCCAGCTTGCCCACGTCCTCGCTTGTGTGGGCGTCACTGTCTATTACGAACTTGCACCCAGCCTCTTTGAAGATGAGAAGTTCTTCGTCAGTGAGACAGTTTTTCCTCGAGTTTATCTCAACTTTAGTGTCTGTCTCTTTTAGCACTGGCGCAAGCTTTCTCGCGTCTATCTTAAAGCCGTAGCCGAGGTGCGACAAGATATCTATAGGGTATTTCCTCACGGCCTTTATGACTGCGTCTGTGTTTTTTGCTATGCGCTTTTTGCTCTTGACTCCTAGAATGTTTGGAAGAAAAAACTTTAGCCTTTCTTTGAGGCTTGTCCTCACAAACCTGTGAAAGCCTACTACCAAAATGTCTAAAA
>CALVTI010000058.1 GCA_944361835.1 uncultured Clostridia bacterium | reverse complement strand
TGGTTTTGAATACTCTTTAAGATTTCTTCAATGACCTTAGACTCATTTCGAGCTGGAATTAAAATGGCATACCTATGGTTCTGTTTGGCTTCCTTAAAACGCTTTGCTGGAAATAGCCCAACGATATGGAATATTATTTTATAAATCAAAAGTAGTCCACTTATCCCCAAAAGAATGTAGAACACTATATTTGCAATATGGTATATATCAAAATACATATAGTAGCCTCGATTAAATTTTTTCTTAAAGCCTAGGGATTATACTTAGATTTTATCATCTAGAACACAATAATCAAAATGAATGAATAAAATTTGTCTCAAAACTAGCCCGTATGCTATTATCTAAGAGAGGTGACTTATGGAATATTTTTTAAAAGTAAAAAAGTTGCACCCTGACGCCATCGTCCCGGCCTATGCCCATAGTGGCGACGCAGGCATGGACCTTTTTAGCGTCGAAGAGTGCGAGATTTTGCCTATGAGCCTCAAGCTCGTGAAGACTGGCATAGCCATAGAGCTCCCTGAAGGCACAGAGGGCCAGGTAAGGTCTAAAAGCGGAATAGCTCTTAAAAACGGAGTGTTTGTTCTAAACTCGCCAGGCACTGTAGACGAAAGCTTTAGAGGCGAAATTTGCATCATACTCTACAATCTTTCAAAAGCTCCTTTTAAAATTGAAAAAGGTCAAAAAATAGCACAGCTTGTTATAAACAAGGTGTGCTACGTAAAGACTGTCGAGACCGATGAGCTCTCAAACACTGTGCGAGGCGAAGGCGGTTTCGGCTCGACTGGACTCAAGCTTTAATTTTTAAAATATCTTCCTTTTATGAGCTTTATATATTTGGCATTTATGTTCCTATTCTCATACTCGTTCATTCTGGAGATGAGATAATCTTTTTCAGTTTTAGCTATGTATTTAATATTTAGCTTAAGAGCTTTTAGACAATCAAAAAACAATATCTCATCTTGCGAGCGAGCGGCCTTTAAAGCAAAAGCTATTTCTTCAGGCATCAAATACTTTTCACCTAGAGCCTCGACAAGGTGTCTCTGCCAAACAAGTGGCCTATCTTTAAATGTTTTGAAAAGCAAAATTTTTTCATCTTTTTTAAAGGAAGTAAACGTATCTTGACAGCCGTCAAGTAGTTTTTCTCCCCACAACTTTTCATCTTTGCAATTCAAAACCTTATCAAAAGTCTCCAGCTCCATTATCTTGCTCCATAAACATTATACCACTTAGGGCTCCATGCTCAAAACAAAACCTTTTATTTTTAAAATTTAAAAAATAATTATTTAAAAAAGAAAAAATGCTAAAAAATTAGCATTTTTTTAATTTATTATTATTTTTTATTAAATGTATCTTTTAAAGAAATAGTTGAATTAAAAATATAGTTTTCTTTTGTCGAGTCTTTGTCTAAGGTGTAATAGCCTTTTCGCATAAACTGAAATTTGTCATAAGGCTTGGCAGTAAGTAAAAACTTTTCTGCTTTAGCCACACTTTGAGCTAGAGAGTTTGGCTCTAATATTTCATCAATGCTCACGCCAGAAGCTAGCGCCTTGTTTGGCCAAAGGTATTCGCTCTTGGTCAAATTTTTGAATGTCCTTATCGTGCAGTCAAAGGCATTCTCTTTTGCTACAAAATGAATAGTGCCCTTCACCTTTATCCCAGAGTTGTCTTCTCCGCTCTTGGTGCCCTTGATATATTCACACTCTAGGTGATCGACTTTTCCGTCAGCTCCCATTACAGCTTTGTTGCATTTGATTATATACGCGCCCTTGAGCCTGACCATTCCCCCCTCGACTAACCTATTGTATTTAGGTGGAGGGGCTAGAGAAAAGTCATCTTGCTCAATATATATCTCTCTTCCAAAGAACGCAGTATGCTTGCCCGCCGTCTCGTCATTTGGGTTATTGTCTATCTCAATCTTTTCAAGTTTTCCCTCGTCACAATTAGTAATAACAACCTTAAGCGGGTCCAACACCACCATGGCGCGCGTTGCGACACTGTTTAAATCTTCTCGAATAAAGTGCTCTAGCGAGCTGAACGGAATAGTGCTCTCACTAGCCACAACCCCACAGCTCTTTATAAAATTCTTAATCCCCGTCGCCGTATAGCCTCTTCTCTTCATTCCAACTATCGTCATAAATCTAGGGTCGTCCCAGCCCATGACCTTGCCTTCATTGACAAGCGCCTTTAGATAGCGCTTTCCAAGAAGCACGTTTTCAAGGTTTAGCGTAGAAAACTCTCTCTGCTTTGGCGCATATGGCTTGTTCCAAGCATGGTCAATAAACCACTCATAGAGTTCTCTATGCACTCTAAAGGTCGTGTCACATAAGCTGTAGGTCACGCCCTCAAGTGCGTCTTCCATAGGGTGAGCAAAGTCGTAGATAGGATAGATACACCACTTATCGCCAGTCTTGTAATGAGTTTCTCTTGATATCTTATACATAATAGGGTCACGCATCAAAATGTTTGGGTGAGCCATATCTATCTTAGCTCTAAGCGTGAGCGAACCGTCAGGGTGCTTGCCAGCCTTCATCTCTCTAAAGAGCCTCA
>CALVTI010000057.1 GCA_944361835.1 uncultured Clostridia bacterium | reverse complement strand
AGGATATTCTCACCATCCTCAAAAAATCCCTGTGAGGGCGCTGAAAAGCGTCGCGGAGCTGCGTTTACTGCCAAGCCGGGACTCACAGTCACGTACGCTCTAGTACGCTCTTGCGAGTCCCGACTTGTCGAGCCTTGCTCCGCTCGCTTTTGAGCGCCCTCTCTCGCCCGCTGAAAAGCTTCGAGATACTGCGTTTCTGCAAAGCGACCGAAGACAGTCATGTACGCTAATGTACACTCCTGCCTTCGGCCACTTCGCGAGCCTTGTCTCTCTCGCTTTTGAGCGGGCTCGGGCGTTTCTACTTAGGTGCACGTTTTGCAAGAGGTAGTTTCTGCGAAGAGCCCCCGAAGCTTTTCCCGCCCGCCCACCCTTAGAAAAAGGGCGTTGCCCTTTTTAACCCCACTGCGTGGGGCTTTTTTGTTTTCAGCTCGACTCTGTTAGAGCCTTCGAAGACCAAGAGGTAGCACTCCGCGGGGCTCTGCGGTCGAGATAGAAGGCGAGAGGGAGCGCGCTGGGGCTCCGGCGCCCTGTCCCTATGTGTCATTACGAGGAGGCGTGAGCCGACGTATGTAATCTCCACCCTGACGGGCTTGCTCCAGAGACGGGCAAAAAAAGAGCCCGCCGATAGGCGGGCGGGCCCACGCAGTGGGCCTGGGGTGAGGGGCAAGGCCCCTCTCTGTCGCCGACAGGCGGGGCTCTAAAGGGGTAGCTGCCCCTTTAATTAGGGTGGGCGGGTGGGAAAAGTCTTCGAAGCCTCGCCTTTGTGTTAAGAAAAAACTGAGCGAAAAGCTCAGTCTTTTATTTTAATAGTGTCGTGGGTTATAAGTCGTCTTCGTCATAGACCACTTCTAGGTCGAGGCCTTCGAACGGGTTTGTTATGTCCTGCACCTTATCCATGCTCGTAATAATTGTGTTGGTCACGCCCGAACATTCTATTCCGCCCATATATGAGAGCACGCCGCCCAACACCACGTCAGCTTTTTCTTCAATAACATACTTTTTAATATAGCCCGTCTTGACCGAAATCTCTACCGTCACAGTCATCTCTTTACATGTGGCAGAAGCGATGAGGTCGTCGACAAGCAGAGGGCCATACTGAACCTCGTTGTTGACTGTCTCTGGTTTTACTGTAAACTTTAAGTAGTACGTTCCGTTTTCTTTATAAAAATAGTTGCAAGTCGCAGTCTTTGAGTTTATTTCGACGGCAAAGTCTGAGTTTTCTCTCTTGTCTCTAGCTATCATCTCTGTATAAGGCCTCTCGAGCAGTTTGCAACCCTCGAGGTTATAGCTTTCGCCATAGACGGTGTCCTCGGTCGTAGCTACATAGCTTATGCCATCTGTATCAACATACGCCACAGAGGTGTTTGTCGGCATAAAGCTGTTTGAGCCTTGTTTGTAGGTGACTTGGATAGACTCGGTAATGTTGCTCACAGAGCCGTTTCTTGAAAATTCGTTGTACATTCTTTGCGTAGCCACTGGGATAAACACATCTGTGATGATAATTCCACTTATGCCTTCGCCGTTGCGGTAGATGTCGACAGAGTATTCCATAAGCTTGAACGGGTCTCTAAACTCAGGAGCTGCGACATCTTCTGGCTCTTCGATAGAGATGTCTATGTCTGGGTCAGGTGAAACAGCCTGCTCGCTAGAGGTGTTCGAAAACGTTAGACTTAGGACCATGATAAAGGTCAAAAGCGCTACTAAAAAATAATATTTTCTTTTCTTAAATTTCATTTTATTTCCCTATATTATATCTCGCCAGGTAGGCGAGACCCTAATGGGCAACTCTTATTCTAACACATAGAGGCAAAATGCGCAAGTTCTTTAACGGCCAAGAAGCTTGATAAGCACTTCATAGACTGCCTTCTTGTCTGGCTCGACATTTGGCATCTGCTCGCTTAATATATGCGCAAAGCTGGCTCTTTTCTCCTAATTTATGTCATATTATCACAAATTATGTCATAACACAACAGTCGGCTTTGGCGTGAGTGAGAGGCCTGAGAGGCCTTTAGCTTTTTTAATGTAAAAGTATGCTGCGCTTGCAATCATGGCGCCGTTGTCTGTGCAGAGCTTGAGGTCTGGCGTAAAGAGACGTGCTCCTGCCTCTTTGCACGCAGAGCCGAGCTTTTCCCGTAGAAGCGAGTTGGCGCTGACGCCTCCTGCCACAACGAGTGTCTTGTGGCCAGTCTGTTTGAGCGCGCTCATGGCTTTAGAGGTAAGCTCGCCCGTGACATATTCCTCAAAGCTTCTCGCCACGTCGGCTTTATTTAAGACCTTCCCGCTTCTATTGTTTACATAGTTTATGACGGCGGTCTTTATTCCACTGAAACTAAAGTTTAGGCTTCCGCCCAAGATTTCGTGATTTACAAACTTTATGTTATTCTGTCCAGTTTTTGCTAGCCTATCAATGTTCGGCCCGCCGGGATACTCAAGGCCTAGCACTCTAGCCACCTTGTCAAACGCTTCGCCCACGGCGTCGTCTACGGTTGTGCCAAGTAGCTTGTGCTCTGTAAAGTCTTTTACTTCTAGTAGTGCCGTGTGCCCGCCACTCACTAAGAGGCAGACAAAAGGAGGCTCAAGGTCTGGGCTTGAGATATAGTTTGCGCTGATGTGGCCCTCAATGTGGCTCACGGCTATGAGCGGAAGCCCTAGGCTGTAGGCGAGAGCTTTGGCAAAATTTACCCCCACCATAAGCGCGCCCACGAGCCCAGCTCCATAGGTCACGCCGATGGCGTCAATGTCCTCAAGTTTCACCCCAGCTTCTTTTAAGGCCTCATTTAAGACGTTTTCTATAGCCAGCACATGGTTTCTCGAGGCCACCTCAGGCACGACTCCGCCAAAGCGTTTATGAATGTCTATCTGCGAAGAGACGATGTTTGACAAAACCTCTCGTCCGTTTTTGACGACGGCGACGGCCGTCTCGTCGCACGAGCTCTCTATGCCTAAGACGAGAATATCTTCCTTAGTTTTCAAGGCTTCAAACTTAGCCTTTGCGAGGTCAAAATATCTTTCCATGACTATATTATACACTTTTATATATAAATTTTAAAGGGTATTGGAAAAATTTCCCTCTTGAAATTGTGATTATAGCATGGTATAATATGGCCCAAAGAGAGGAGAGAATATGGACAAGTCAAGAAAAACTATGCTGGCTGACCTATTTTATGAGGACTACAACGACGACTGGATAGACGGAGTAACTAGAGAGCTGCTTGAGTATCCATTGTCTTATGAGAAAGGCAGAGGAGACTACTTTTTCTTCGTCGGTTTAGCTATTATAAACAAGAGCTCTATCCACTGCAGATACCTCATCAAACAGGAGCTAGTAAAGAGATATAGGCCAGAGAGAAAGCTTGTGGACGAGATGGTCCATATAGCCACTCTTGACAGAGAGATATTAGACCCAGGCGAAAAAATGGTCTTACAGTCTAGAGTCGAAAAGCTGAGAGAGATGGGAAAGCTCTCGTGCGAAACTTACCAAAATTTTGATAAGTTTTATAAATAAAAACTTCTGCCGTGGCAGAAGTTATTTTTTTACATTGACAGTCGAGTTGCAGTAAGGGCAAACTCCGCTCGTCGAGGACAACGTTATGCTGGCTCCGCAGTATGGGCACTTAGTTGAGGCTTGGGAACGCACTTGTTTTAAGTTTTCGTTTATTGTAAGCGTCTTGCCATCAAACTTGTAGCCCTGAAGATACCTGTTTCGAATGAGGTAGTTTATGTGGTCTACGACTATTTTTTCCTTGATTTGAAGCTGACTGGCTATTTCTTCAGTCGAGTAGAGGTTTTCTTGCTCTACAGCCTCAAGTACGCGCATGGGCGTCTTAAGCTCGCCAAACTTCACCCAAAGAATGGGCATGACATAAAAGCCCGCCACTACAAAAATTATGCTCAGTGTGAGCGTCAGGGCCTGGCCATGAATGGCTGAAAAAATTATCCCTGGTACTCCCGTCACGGCGAGCACGCTCAAGATAAGTGCGACAGCAAAATAGGTGTTTCGCTTCTTTTTGAGTTCTTTCATACAAGCTCCTTGTCTTAGTAATTTAATTATACCTTTTTTCTTTAAAATTTGCCAATTATTTGTGACCTAATTTTAAAATTTGCTTTACATTGGGGACCTTATAATATATAATATAGTATATATAAATATATATGACGAGGTCATATATTTTTATTCGTTTTTAAAAGGGAGAATATGGAAGAATTAGATTTGACTAAAAGCGTCAAATACGACGAGACTGACATTCAGGTGCTTGAGGGCTTAGAGCCAGTCAGGAAGAGACCTGGAATGTATATTGGTTCGACGGACGAGCGCGGACTCATGCACTGCGTCGTCGAGGTCGTGGACAACAGTATAGACGAGGCGCTTGCTGGCTACTGCACGGAGATTACCGTGACTTTAAACCCAGATGGCTCATGCTCTGTCGCCGACAACGGCAGAGGCATTCCTACAGGCACAATCCAAAAGGAAGGCAAGAGCGCAGTCGAGGTCGTTTTGACAAAGCTCCATGCAGGCGGTAAGTTTGGCGGTGAGGGCTATAAAATTAGCGGTGGACTCCACGGCGTGGGCGTATCGTGCGTAAACGCGCTCAGCGAATGGCTCAAAGTCGACGTCTATCAAAATGGCTTTCACTATTTCATGGAGTTTAGACGCGGAAAACCTGTTGAGCCTCTTCAAAAACTTGAGAAGGTAGACAGGCGCGGCACAACCGTCACCTTTAAGCCAGACGCTGAAATTTTTGAGACCGTCGAGTTTGACTACGATATTATGAAAAATAGGTTTAGAGAGATAGCTTTCCTCAATAAAGGGCTGGTCATAAACCTCGAAGACAAGCGTGAGGGCAGAGAGAAGGCCGAGAGGTTTGAGTTTAAGGGCGGGATAATAGAGTTTGTCGACTACCTCAACAAAAACCGCGAGACGCTCTTTCCAAACCCAGTATACTTTTCTAAAATCACTAGCACAAACGAAGTCGAAGTCAGCTTTCAATACAACGATAGCTACAACGAAATCATTCATGCTTACGCCAACAACATAAACACAGAAGAGGGCGGAACGCACCTCGAAGGCTTTAAAAAGGCCATTACTAAAGTCATAAACGAATATGGCGTCAAAAACAAAATCTTGAAAGAGAGCGAAAAGCTGTCTGGCGAAGACTGCCGAGAGGGCATAACTGCCATTATAAGCGTCAAGCTCATGAACCCGCAGTTTGAGGGCCAGACCAAGACTAAGCTCGGCAACAGCGAGATGAGAGGCATAGTCGAGAAGGCTGTGACCGAGGGTTTTGGCGACTTTTTGGAAGAGCACCCAAAAGAGGCTAGAGACCTCATCATGAAGTCCATCACAGCCCAAAGGGCTAGAGACGCCGCTCGAAACGCCAGAGAGCTCACAAGGCGCAAGGGCGTGCTTGAGAGCACGACGCTCCCTGGCAAACTCGCCGACTGTAGCGAAAAAGACCCGACTCACTGCGAGATTTACCTCGTCGAGGGAGACTCGGCCGGTGGCAGTGCAAAACAGGGCAGAGACAGGCGCTTTCAGGCCATATTGCCACTTAGAGGCAAAATTCTAAACGTCGAGAAAGCGCGCCTCAATCGCATTCTCGAAAACGAAGAGATAAAGGCCATGATAACAGCCTTTGGCGCAGGTATACATGAAGAATACAACGAGGAAAAGCTCAGGTACAACAAAATTATATGTATGACCGATGCCGACGTCGACGGCTCGCATATTAGAATACTACTGCTCACCTTCTTCTTTAGATTTATGCGCCCACTCATCGAGAACGGCCATGTCTACGCCGCCCAACCTCCGCTCTACAAGCTCACTAGAGGAAAGGAAGAGCTCTATTTCTACAGTGATAAAGAGCTCGAGGAGAACCTAGAGCAGTTTGGGCGAAAAGGCATTTCGCTCCAGCGCTATAAAGGTCTTGGAGAGATGAACCCAGAACAGCTTTGGGAGACGACCATGAACCCTGAGCATAGAGTTTTGCTCCAAATCACCATGAATGATGCCATCGAGGCCGACGCGCTCTTCAATCAGCTCATGGGCGAGGACCCAGAACTTAGAAGAGCCTTCATCCAAGAGAACGCGACCTTGGTGACAGACCTAGATGTATAAGGAGTGACACATGAAAGAAGAAAAGAAAGAACTTAAAGACCTATTTGAAAATACAAGAGTAGAAAAGCTAGAAGTCACAGACGAACTCAAAAAGTCGTTTATCTCCTACGCCATGGCGGTAAACGTCTCTCGTGCCATTCCAGACGTAAGAGACGGCTTAAAGCCTGTTCATAGAAGAATACTCTACTCCATGGGCGAACTCAACAACTTTGCCGACAAGCCTCACAAAAAATGTGCGCGTATCGTCGGTGAGGTTATGGGTAAATATCACCCGCACGGCGACAGCTCAGTCTATGACGCGCTCGTGCGCCTTGCTCAAGATTTCTCAATAAGAGTTCCGCTCGTCGATGGCCACGGAAACTTTGGCTCGGTCGATGGCGACGGCGCAGCCGCTATGCGTTACACTGAGGCGAGACTCTCTAAAATCGCTGAGGAAATGCTACGTGACATCGACAAAGATACTGTTGACTTTTACCCAAACTTCGACGAGACGCTCATGCAACCTAGAGTTTTGCCAGCTAGGTTTCCTAACCTCTTAGTAAACGGCGCAGACGGCATAGCCGTGGGCATGGCGACAAACATTCCACCTCACAACCTCACTGAGGTCATAAGTGGCGTTCAGGCGCTCATCGACAACCCAGACATTGACATAGACGAGCTTATAAAAATCATCCCAGCTCCTGACTATCCGTCTGGTGGTATAATTATGGGCAGAACGGCTATAAAACACGCCTACAGGACTGGCCGTGGTGGAATTGTGGTGAGAGGCAAGGCTGAGATAGTCGAAGAGGGCAACAAGACGAGAATTATAATCACCGAGCTTCCTTATCAAGTAAACAAGGCCCGCTTCATCATGCAGATGGCGGACATGGTCAAAAACAAGAAGCTCGAGGGCATAAGCGACATAAAGGAAGAGAGCGATAGAGACGGCATGAGGGTCGTGGTCGACGTCAAGAAAGACGCAAACGCCCAAGTAGTTCTAAACTCGCTCTACAAACACACTCAGCTTCAAATGGGCTCAGGCATAATCTTCCTCGCGCTTGTAAACGGCGAGCCAAAAATCTTAAACCTCAAAGAGATGCTCTATTACTACCTTGAGCACCAAAAGGATGTAGTTACAAGAAAGACTCGTTTTGACCTAGCTAAAGCAGAGGAGAGAGAGCACATTGTCAAAGGCCTTGTCATAGCTCAAGCAAACATAGACGAGGTTATTAAAATAATCAAACAGGCTGACGATAGACAAGACGCTCAAGACAAACTCATGAACAGCTTCGAACTCAGCGACAAGCAAGCAAATGCCATCCTTGAGATGAAGCTCGCTAAGCTCACAAGCCTTGAGGTCGCAAAACTCAACGAGGAGCTCGCTGAGCTAGAGAAGCTCATAGCAGAGCTAAAGAGCATCTTAGAGACTCCAGAAAAGCTCATGAAGATAATTAGGGACGACCTTGAGGAGATAAAAAACAAATATCCTTGCGAGAGAAGGACTGAGATTAGCCTAGATATGGGCGGAATAGACATAGCTGACCTCATACCAGAAGAGGACGTAGTCGTTTCGCTCACTCACTGTGGCTACATTAAGAGAATGAGCATGACTGAATATCGCGCTCAAAAGCGCGGTGGCGTAGGCGTGACGGCTCACAAGACTAAAGAAGAAGACTTTGTAGAAAAAGTTTATATAACTTCTTCTCACGCCGACCTTTTGATGTTCTCAAACTTTGGAAAGGTCTACAGCCTCAAGTGTTACGAAATCCCAGAGGCTTCAAGACAAGCTAAGGGCAGAGCTATGATAAATCTGCTTCAGCTCGACCCTGGCGAGTCCGTGAGCGAGATTGTGCCAGTCGAAGAGCGCACTAAAGAGGGCTACCTCATAATGGCGACTCGAAATGGGCTTATAAAGAAGACTCCTGTCACAGAGTATGAGTCTATCCGCAGGACGGGCAAGATAGCCATTCGTCTTGTCGAGGGCGACGAGCTCATAAATGTGGCCTACTGCACAAACGGAAACGAGATACTCGTGGCTTCCAGCGCAGGCAAATGCTCTAGATTTAATGAGAGCGAAGTGAGAAGCGTTGGAAGAGACAGCCAGGGCGTAAAGAGCATGGACATAGATGAAGGCGAACATATCGTCGGCATGTCAGTCGTAAGACAAGACAGCCAAATCGTCACCATAAGCCAAAACGGCTTTGGAAAGCGTTCGCCAGTCAGCGACTTCAGGCTGACCGCGCGTGGCACTAAGGGCGTCAAAGCGGGCGTCTTCAACGAAAAGACTGGTGACCTAGTGGCGCTAGTTCAAGTAAACGAAAACGACGACCTCATGCTCATAGCCGACAATGGCGTCGTGATAAGGACGCCAGTCAAAGATATCAGCCTCGTGGGCAGAGTCAGCCAGGGCGTGAGAGTTATGAGACTTAAAAATGACGCAAAGATTGTCGCTGTAGCGACAACAGAAGCCGAGAGCGAGGAACCTGCTCCAGACGGCGAGCTTGCTTCAGTCGACATTGAAGAGACAATAGAAGAATAAAATAATTTTAAAAATATTACACAAACTCTAGGCGTGGAAAGCTTTTGGCAAAAACTCCTAGGGCTAGTGACAAGTGGCGGGCTGACCCTTTTAAAGGTGCTCGCCATTTTTGTCATAGGTTATTTGGCTATAAAATTAGTCATGAAAATATTAAATAAATTACTTTTAAAAACAAAACTTGAAAAAATAGCAATTTCTTTTATAAATTCTATTTTAAAATTTAGTTTAAATCTTCTCTTAGTGCTCATTATTCTTCAAACAATAGGGGTATCTATCACGGGCTTTATAGCTGTGCTCTCCGCTGCCGGGCTCGCCGTCAGCCTTGCTCTTCAAGATAGCCTTTCAAACCTCGCAAACGGGCTTATAATTATCTCCTCAAAATATTTCAATGAGGGAGACTATATAAAAATTGGAGACATCGAGGGCAAAGTTTTAGAAATTCATATGCTGACCACAAAAATCTCTACGACAGACAACAAGCTCGTCACAATTCCAAACAGTGAGATAGTCACAAAGTGTCTCATAAACTACTCCTCTCTTCCTTCAAGAAGAGTAGACCTTAGCTTTTATCTCTCCTATGAAGCCGACCTAGTCGAGGCTATGAAGACAGTGAGAGAGGTCATGCTCTCAAACGGCAAGGTCTACACTTCTCCCGAGCCTAGCGTGGACATAGACAGCCTAGATGACAGCATGATAAAGCTCTTTGTCACTTGCCACGTCGACGGCGAAGACTATTGGGACGTATACTATTATATAAACTACCATGTCCTAAACGAATTTAAGAAAAAGGGCCTAAAGCTTGCTCGGCAAAAACTCGAGGTAAACCTTGAAAAAGAGAGCGCTTTGCCTTTTGACGCTGCGCCTTTGCCAGAGCGAAAAGAAAAGAGAAGAAAAAAGAAAGCCCAAAAAGAAATATTTAATTTAAAATGGCATAAAAAGAAAAATAAAATAAAAAATAAACGGCAAAAATATTAAAAAAGCCGTTTATTTTATTTTTTACTCAATTTTTTCTTTCTTTTTAGCTCTAGATTTTTTAGGTTTTTGGTCTTTTTCTTCTATTTTCTCTAAATTTTCTACTTTTTCTCTATTTAATTCTTCATTTTCGACAATATTTTCTTCTTCTATTTCGATTTCTTCGATTTTATTTATTATTTTAGATTTCGGCTTTTTTAAACTATTAAAACCTTTGCCCATGGCTTCGCTGACATTTGTCGAAAACATAAAGGCGTTGAGGTCAATACTAGACACAATTTGTTTTAAGAGCGGAACCTAAGGATTTGTGACAAGACACATAAGTGTCGTGCTTTCATTTTTGGTGTACATGCCTTGAGTTTTGAGAGCTGTCACTCCGCGAGGGAGCTTGTTTAGGATCTCTTTGGCTATCTCGTCATTTTTCTCGCTGACAATATAAAAAGCCCTCACGCTCTGCACGCCCGCCACGACGACGTCAGACACCTTGCCCATGACGAAGATGGCGATGAGCGAGTAGAGTGAAAAGTTTAGGCCATAAACGAGCATTGACGCTACTATTACGACGCAGTCTATAGCCATGACGATTGTGCCTAGGCTTATTGAGCTGAAGTGTTTATTGATGATGCATGCGAGCATATCA
>CALVTI010000056.1 GCA_944361835.1 uncultured Clostridia bacterium | reverse complement strand
GAAGAGGTGACCTTTTCAATGTTGAGGTTTAGAGAAAGGTCTATGGTCGTAGTAGAGACAGACTCTGGCCAGAGCTCTATTTGAACCATGCCCACAGAGGCTGACGAACCATCGCCAACTGTGCCGTCGAAGTATGCGTCTTCTGCTGAGTTGTAGGCGTGGATATATGGGTGGTCGTGAGTGACTATGGTGATGGCGCTGTTTGGCGTCGTGGCATTTTCTACAGTCACTGAAATAGCTTCGTTTGTGAAATTTGTGATCTCAAAATAAATTACGATAGGCTCATCAAACTCAGGGTTAAACGAGAGGTTTCCTAGGTCCCAAGTCGTAGGGGGCGTACGGCCTGAAAGCGACGTCGGGTGGTCATAGGAGTATGAGAGGTCTGTTGTGCTTCCCCTAAGCTTTCCTGAAATATCTACGAGGACATCATCAGGCGCAGAGAAAGAAAGAGAAGAGTTTATTCCAAACTCTAGTCTTGTGGCGGCATATACGCCAAAGACAAGCGCGGCCACAGCCAAGCACATTGTCATTACTGAAGCAAAAATCTTTGTTCTTTTCACAGATTTTCTCCTAAAAACATATTTTCATTAGTATATCCAGCTTAAAACTATATATTAGTTTAGAAAATATCTTGCTCCAAGTCAAATGTTTGACTAAGATTTTAAAAATTGTTTGACTATTTCTCTATACCGCTCTGGGTCCGAAGCATAGCTAGCTCCATGCCCTGCGCCATGGAACACGGCCTTGTGACGGAGCTCTTTTGGCGCGTTGTCGTAAAGTTTTTGAAGGTTTGAGAACGGAACGAACGTGTCTTGGTCGCCGTGAATGAGAAGAATGGGCACCTTACAATTCTTTATTTGTTTAATCGCGTCTACCTCACTTGTGTAATAACCGCATCTAAAACGGCAATAGGAGTTAAAGGAATCTAAAAGCCTTCGGCTAGGCAACCTGAAATATGCGTTCAAGACAAAACCAAACTGCTCTGCGCAGTTTGCGTAAGCGCAATCTGCGATTATGTGTTTTACATTGTGCGGAAGCTCTTCGCCAGAGAGCATACAAACTGTGGCTCCGCCCATGGATATGCCAAAAACATCTATCTCACAATCCTTTCCAAATCTTTTTATTGCCATTTTTATGGTGGCCAAAACATCAAGCCTATCAAACCAGCCCATGCCTATAAACTTGCCTTCGCTTCTACCATGCGCTCTGTTTTGCGTGAGAACTATGTTGTAGCCCTGCTTTAAAAATATGTCAGCATAGACGTTCATCTCTAAATATCTAGCGTAGTAGCCATGAACTAGTATGGCTACTTTCTTTGAATTTTTTTTGTTTTCAATAATATGAGGATAAAGCTTTAGGCCGTCAAAAGTTTTTACACAAACCTCCTCAAGCTCGTAGTTGTCCCAATATGAAAAGTCTATCATATACCCTTCTAGGTTTTTGTTTATCTCTCGCCTGATTATCATGCCGATGATAGACCTGCGCTTGACTGAGAGGCGCAACATAAACTCACCGACGATAAAATACATTACGACGGCGAAAATAAGGACAGCTGCAATAATCAAAAGCACAAGGCTAACAGTTTCCATACCTTTAGTATAGCACAAATTGAGGCGTTTAACAAAAACAAAAAATCCATGATTTTTCATGGATTTTTGTCATATTATTTCAAAAACTTGAGTGCGTCTGGATTCATAGGCGCTGTGCATCTGTCTCCACCTAGTATGCCTGCTGCGAAATAGGTGTGATGTGCCGTAGGCAAGTTGTAGTGATCAACCTCTTTCTCTATCCTCTCATGGCTTACAAGGGTGATAACTGAACCGTCGTCTTTGACAAACTTGTCTCCTATCTCCCATGTGTTACAGTGGGTCATCTCGCCTCTAGTCAGGTTGTAGAACTGGTGTCTTCTCACTGTCTTGAGCTCCGTTCCGTCACTAAACTTCCAGAGGTCATACTCTTTGGCTATTCTCACGCTGTCTGTGTTAAGCCCTGCGGTCACTGTCGTGACTATGAGCTTCCCTGTCAGTGGGTCTACGCCCAAGATCTTATCGCCTTTCTTCAGGTCTCTAAGTCTCTTCTTCTTGCCGTCCGCCATCGTCACCAGAGTATCCCCTGTGAGACAAGACCAGTAGTTTTCTGTCTCCTGCCACGGACTTTCATAGCCTAGTGTGACAACCTTTACTCTAAAGACTGAGCTCCCGTGGCCTCCATCGGTTCCTGTAAGATGAGGATCCACATCGTAGCTGGTGACAGAGCCATTCAAAACGTTGATAATCCCATATACTGTCTCCATCCCGTCCCCATATCCTTCATAGTAGATAGCAAATGGTGCTCCTCCATATGTGAATGAGACATTGTGGACCGTCGAGCCGTCACGAGGCTGCGCATTCACGACTGTCACATTGCTCGCCGGAGAACTCCCTGCTGGCACAGTATACGAGCCTCCGCTCTGGGTCAAGTTTTGGGTGATATATGATGGTGGAGTTATTCCTGAGCCAAAACTAATTGAAGTTTGTTGGTTCAAAACGCCCCCACACGCTGTCATGCTTGTCATGCTTGACGCAACGCTTACGCTCGCGATGACACGAGAGGTAATGCGCTGGAGCTCCAACGCCCTGCCCTAGTGTCATTACGAGGAGGCTTCAGCCGACGTATGTAATCTCCTACCTGACGGGCCAGCTCCAGAGACGGGCCTTCCTTTTCTATCTAGCGACCTCTCAAAGCTCAGCGATTTCCAAGCAGGTTCAAGAGGAGATCGCGACGCTTGCGCTCGCGATGACAAGAAAGATGAGGCTTCAAGGGCTCTTCGACGCCTCTTGCGGAGCCAATAAAAAAATTAGGCGCGAAGCCTAATTTTTTTTGTCTTGACAAGAGCATTTATAACTCTTGCAGAAATGCATGTGGTCTGTATCACCTGTAGTAACCTTTATTTCATCAAGCGCGCAGTCACAGCCATTTATGTTGTGGTCACAAGCTGAGACATCACAACAAACTCCTTTATTCTTTTCCATAAAAACCTCCACACCTAGTTTGTGCAAAGGTAGATCAAATATTCTAGTAGAGTTTTTACCACGCCCATCATATTATGAAATGAGATAGAAAATTTTAAGGGGGTACAAAAATGTTTACGATATTTGGAAGTAGATTGCAGTGCTGCAGACGTTGCAGAGACACACGCTACATCTCAAACTGCCCTTGCTATCCATGCCCAATCACTTGTTGTGGCTGTGGCTGCGGTTGCAACGGCTAAATAAAAACTCTTGGCTATTCCAAGAGCTTACATAACCCCTATTATTTTCAAAACCTCGACTATGGCGTCCGCCGCCCTGTCCATTTGCTCATGCGTGTGAGTAGCTGTGTAGCTAGTTCTTAAAAGCGCCTGACCGACAGGCGTGGCTGGAGAGATGACTGGGTTTACATATACGCCTCTTTCAAGCAGCAACTTGCAGGCAAGAAAGGCCTTGTCGTCGTCATAGGTATAGATAGGAATAATAGGCGTCGTGCTCTCAATGATCTTTACGCCTCTTTTCCTTAAGTTGTTTCTCATATATTCGCTAATATCTGCGAGCGCCTTGACTCTCTCTGGCGCTCTTTTTAATATCTCAAGGCTCTTTCTAGCGCAGGCTACGCTTGCTGGAGTAATGCTGGCGCTAAAGATGAAAGGTCTTGAGTTGTGCCTTACATAGTCTACGACTTTTTTAGAAGCGGCCATATATCCGCCAAGGCTCGCAAGGCTCTTGCTGAACGTGCCCATATATATGTCCACCTCGTCTTCAAGCCCAAAATGCTCAGCCGTGCCTCTGCCATGCTCTCCCAAAACTCCCAAGCCGTGAGCGTCGTCCACCATGACTCTGGCTCCATACTTTTTAGCGAGTTTGACTATCTCAGGGAGCTTGCAAATTTCTCCGCTCATGCTAAACACACCATCAGTGACGATGAGTATTCCGTGCTCCTCACCTATGCTTGACAGCTGTCGCTCTAGATCTTCCATGTCACTGTGGTTATACCTTAACATCTTGGCATAACTGAGTCTACAAGCGTCATAGATGCTCGCGTGGTTTTCTTTGTCGCAGACAATATAGTCGTTTCGGCCAGCTATGGCGCTGATTATGCCAAGATTGCTTTGAAAGCCTGTGCTAAAAGTGACAACGGCCTCTTTATGGAGAAACTCGGCGAGCTCTTTTTCTAGCTCCACATGAATATCTAGAGTGCCATTTAGAAATCTAGACCCCGAACAGCCTGTGCCATATTTCTTAAGAGCTTCTATCCCCGCCTCAATAACTTCAGGGTGAGAGGTGAGCCCAAGGTAGTTGTTGGAGCCGATCATAATGGTGTCTTTGCCTTCCATTATGACCTCGGTGTCCTGCCCTGAGGTGAGAGTGTGGAAATATGGATAAAGTCCGCTCTCTTTCACATTGTTTAAAAACCCATCTACGTATGTATCACATTTTTTAAATAAATCCATTTTTTATCCTTTTAAAACTAGCCGTACATTTTTTTGACGATATAGAGCATAAGCCGTGTCGGCAAAATTTTGGTCAGCAATACTATCATTTTATAACTAAACCCCACAGTTTTGCAAGCTGGTGAGTGCTTTTTTTTCATAATTTTATAAATTACTTTAGAAACTGTGATTGGCGGCTTGCCGTTTTGCTCGTCTTGCTCCATCTTCTCTACCGAGCGTTTTATCCTGTCGCCGTAGACCTCGTCGACCTCTACGGCGCTCTTCTCTCGCCTTGAAGTGAAGCTCGTCTTTGTGTCGCCAGGCAGAATGCAGCTCACATCTATCCCAAAGTCTTTTACTTCAAGCCTTAAGGCCAGCGAAAAAGTTTGGAGCCCCGCCTTGGAAGAAGAATAACAAGCTTGAAATGGCAGAGGTATGACAGCTCCTACCGAACTGAGATTTATTATCTTGCCTCCTCCGCTTCGTCTAAGATAAGGCAAAATAGTCTTAGAGGCGTTTATGACTGCGAGGAGGTTTAGATTAAAAATCTTTGCTATTTCCTCTTCGCTAGTGTATTCCATCGCTCCGCTTATGCCCATGCCAGCATTGTTTATAAGGCAGTCTATGCTCCCTGCTCTAGCCTCGATTTCGTCAAAACACTGCTTGACGCGAGCATAGTCAGTCATATCACACTTAAGGCTTTCAAACTCCTCGCCTTCGATGATTGTTCTGGCGAGGCCAAACACGCGGTAGCCCCTTTGGGTCAAAAACCTAGCTGTCTCAAGCCCTATGCCACTAGAAGCCCCAGTTATGACGACATTTTTTATCTCTTTCATGACTTAATTATCAACATTCCTGCCTCTCAAGTCAAGAAAATGATGGCTCTAAAATTTGACAAAACGGCCAGCTATGGTATACTTTAGACATGAATATAGTTATTACTGGAGGCTCTAGCGGGCTTGGAAAGCTCGTGAAAGAGATGTTTTTATCTAGAGGCGACAATGTCCTCACGCTCTCGCGTGACCCAGGCGCCGACGGCATAGCCTGCGACCTATCAAAGGCTGAAGAGATAGATATGGCTTTTGAGGAAATAGAAAAGCGCCTAGGGCATATTGACCTTTTAATAAACAACGCGGGCTTTGGCATCAGCGGAGCGACCGAACTCATCTCAAGGGAGGCCTCTCATAATATTATGGACGTCAATTTTTTTGGCGCTCTAGAGTGCATTAAAAAGAGCCTTCCACTTATGAAGAGTGGAGCGAGAATAGTAAATATAAGCTCGGCATGCGCGCTCTTTCCACTGCCTTTTAGAAGCCTTTACTGCGCTTCAAAAGCCGCGCTTTCACTTATGTCTAACTCTATAAGAATGGAGCTAGCGCCCGCTGGAATAGATGTGACCTCTATCTGTCCAGGCGACACTAAGACAAACTTTACAAAGGCAAGGCAAAAGAGCTTTGTCACAAACGAGCGCTATGGTGAAAGGATAAAAAACGCCACTGAAAAAATAGACAAAAATGAAAACAAACGAATGCCTGCTGAAAAAGTGGCTAAAAAAATATTTAAAATTGCTACAAAAAATAAGACAAAACCGCAGTATATTATTGGAGCAAAATATAAGCTTTTGTACTTTGCTTCTAGAATATTTCCACTGTCCTGGCTGGTGAAGCTCACTCAAAAATTTTATGGAGGTGAAAAATGAAAAAGCTAATTCCTCTTGACAGGCAAGAGATAGAAAGAGCGCTGTTTAGAAACATGTTTACAAAGGACTATATTATATACAAATCCGAAATAGGCTCTATCGGCTACTACGACCCTTCGCTCTATCTTCAGCTCAACAACGCTATATATAAAGGCATCTACACTCCAGAGCAACCAAACTATGAAGGCAAGCACATAATCGAAGAGGTCAAAGCTCAGCGAAACATGAAGACAGACTACAGCCTTGTAGACTACATGAACGCTTTTGAAATAAGACTCAATGCCCAAGCGGTGTTCATCGCAGCCATTCGCACCCACAACTTGCACGTCTACAACCAAGACACGCGCCAAAACCTAGTCGAGACTTGTTTTAGAGCTGGGCGAATAGCTAGAAGCGAGGCAAAGCACCTAAGGCTAGGAGGAAACAAGCTTGACCTTTCTGCTCCAATCATCAAACACTCAAACTCCACTCTCCTTGTAAAGAAATTTGAAACCAGAGTAAAGCGCGGTGAAATAGACAGAGAAATATTCCATGAAAAAACTCGAGTAGAAAAAGATGAGGCTATGGAAAAGGCTTTAGGCGAATATCGTCAAGCCTTTGAGGAGCTTAGGCGGGAGTTTATTTACCACGGCGTTTACGACCAAGACCTTAGAAAAGACCTCCACAACAGGCTCGACACGGGCTTTTACCAGACTTCACTCATCTCATCGTATGGAATAAACATCAAATATCTACTGTCTAAAGAAAACTGGAAAGAGCTCGTATCGCTTAAAGATTTATTAGCTAATACATATAAATACAACAAAGCTATCGACAAGATGAGAGAGATGAGCCCAAACGACCTATCTCAAAAAGGCCTTTTGAGCCGTATGTACAATGTAGGCGCTGACGCAAGAAAACAACTCCTTCTCACGACAAACGAAATCCCCGAAACTTTCACTGGCTTTTTAAACGCTTATTATCTCTCATACATAAAAGAAGTCGAAAACAAATTTTCAAAGCCCTCCCCTCAAAAAGAAAACCCCAGAGCACTTTAAACTCTAGGGTTTTTCATTTATTTTTTTAAATTATTAATTTTTTAATTATTTTTTATTTATTTTTTTTGCTAAAAGAAGGCCGTCGCCGATCTCGTAGAGAGTACAATCCAGGCGAAGAGAGGCCTCTTTTAAAAATTCACGAAGTCGAAGAATGGTCGTGCGGTGTTTGTGTTTTGGATAGACTCCGCTCTTGACCCAGCCTTTAAAAAGGACATTGTCCGCAAGAAGAGACCCTCCACTTAAAAGCAGTTTTTCAAGGTAAGGAAGCTGGGCGAGATATTGCGCCTTTGGGCCATCAAGGAAGATGAAGTCAAACTCTCCCTCTAGGCTTTTTATCACCTCGGTCGCGTCGCCTTCAATAATCTTGACCCTATCGTAGACCCCTAACTTTTCAAAATTTTGTTTAGCTACAGCCAAAGAAGATGTGTTTTTGTCTATGGTAGTAAGCTTTGCCTCAGGGCTCGCAAGAAGCATGATGCTCCCTGAGTAGCCTATGGCTGTGCCTATTTCTAAAATGTTTTTAGGCTTTAAAGAGGCTACTAACTTTTCTAAAAACTCCGCGCTGTCTTTTAGTAGTACTGGGATAGAATTATCCCTAGCATAGCTCTCAAGCGCTTCTAGTCTTGAGTCCATCTAGTCCACCAAGACAATGGCAAGCGTCATAGGTCTACGCTTTGTGCGTTTGAAGATGAAGCTTGACATAAATTTTCTAACTTCGTTTTTGAGAAGGCTCGGCTCTGTGCCCTTGACATCTGGAGTCTTCATAAAGACGCTGAGGTTTGTCTTTAGGTCGCTGACGAAAGCATCAGCTTCGTCGTTATAGACGACGCCTCTAGTGATTACAAATGGGTCTCCAATGACCTCGCCTGTGTCTCCCCCGACGTTTATTACTGCGATGGCAAAACCATCTTCACTAAGCTGTTTTCTCTCTTTCAAAACTGAGCTCTCGACATCGCCCACGCCCATGCCATCCACAAGCCTAATGCCTGCTTTGACAAAGCCCGTTTGGCGAATGCTGTTTGGAGACATGACGATTTGTGAGCCGAGGTCTGCAAGAACTATGTCTCGCGCGTTCATGCCCATGCTCATGGCTAGCTCCTTATGCTGTTTTAAGTGTCTATACTCGCCATGGATAGGAATGAAAAACTTTGGCTTTGTGAGCGCATGAATGGTCTTTATTTCCTCTTGACAAGCGTGGCCAGAGACGTGAACGTCTGCGAGTTCGTCATAGATGACGTCTGCGCCTAGCTTGAAGAGATTATTTATGACATTATAGACGCTCTTTTCGTTTCCTGGGATAGGCGAAGCTGAGATTATGATACAATCGTTTTCGCCAATTTTTACTTTATTAAAATCATTTGAAGCCATTCTCGTGAGCGCAGCCATAGACTCGCCTTGAGAGCCTGTCGTCACAATCAAAAGCTCTTTGTCTTCATATTTATCTATTCTATCAATGTCGATGATATTGTTTTTATCAAACTCAATCTCACCTATCTTCAAGGCGACCTCAGTCACATTTATCATGCTTCTTCCAGTGAAGGCAACTTTCCTCTTATATTTCTCAGCTAGGTTTAAGATTTGTTGTAGACGGTGAATGTTTGAAGCAAAAGTTGCGACAAAGAGCCTCTTTTCTGGATATTTTTTGAAAAGCTCTTCAAGAACTCGCCCAACGTTGCTCTCGCTCATAGAATAGCCCTTTCGGCAAACGTTTGTACTCTCGCAGAGAAGAAGGTTTACTCCTCGCTTTCCAAGTTCGCCAAACCTAATTAGGTCGGTCATCTCGCCGTCTATAGGTTGGAAGTCAATTTTGAAGTCTCCCGTGTGAATAATGTTTCCAGCTGGAGTAGAAATGCAGAGCGCTAGCGAGCCCGCAATGGAGTGACTAACTTTTATAAACTCAACAGCAAAGTCTCCAAGCTTTAACACGTTTCGAGGCTTTACCGTCACCATTTTAGCTTTGATTTTTGGGTGCTCTTTTAGTTTGTTTTCTACGAGCGCAAGCGTGAGTCTAGTCCCGTAAATAGGAACGTGCAGTTCGTTTAGGACATACGGGAGCGCTCCAATGTGGTCCTCATGGCCGTGAGTCAAGATTATGGCTTTTAGCTTTCTCTTGTTTGCGACTAAATATGATATGTCTGGCACAATGACGTCCACGCCTGGAAATTCGTCGCCTGGAAAGGCTAGTCCTGCGTCGACGACTATCATTTCGTTTGCAGTCTCAAACACGGTCATGTTTTTGCCTATCTCCCCGACTCCGCCGAGGAAAGTGATTTTTACCTGATTTTTGCCTTCGCCAACTACCCTAGTTTTTGGTTGGGGTGCTTTTGGGGCCTGGGCATCTTTTTTTGTGGCCTGCGAAGCTTTGTTTTGAAAAGCCTTTTTAGCCACTTTGTTTTGTTCTTCCATAAATTTCTCCTTTTATTTCTCACAAACAAAATGGGGCAAATCTGTCCCACTTTTTTTCATAAGTAGTGTATTTTTTATAATAAATCTTTAACTGTTTTGAGCTTGTCAGTCTCTTCAAGTTTTTTTGGCGTCAAAATAGTGTCGAGGTCGACATAATATCTCATGCCCTGGCTTCCAAAGAACATGACCATTTGGAAGACGAGCACAAACATAGCTGAGAGTGGAACAGTGATGATAAACGAAAAGCTTCCAAAGAGAAGATTTACTGCTATGACAATAGCCGAAATCATAAGGCTTGTGCTAAACACCTTGAAAAATCTTCTAAACGAAGCTCTCATGCCGAGCACAAGGCCTTTTATAGGTCCACAGTTGTAGACCACCATGGCTGGCATCCAACCACTGAAGAGCGCCATCTTCAGCCCGACCGTGAGGGTGAAATAGACAAAGACTATGACTGGAAGCAAAAGGCTCGACACCACGCCATTTCCTACAGTCAAAATCTGCAAAATGCCGTAAAAACCAGCTATTATAGCAAGGTTTAGCGGAACGTCTATCACAAGCCTCATAAGCGAATAGAGAGAGGCGTGACCGCTCTTTCTAACGAGCGCCCCGACAAAGCTTGTGCGAGTCAAGCTCGCCATATATCCATACAGGCTCTCGCCCGTGGCTATATCACTAAATTTCCAAAGAAACGGCAAAACAATAAGTGAAAGGAAGGTGAAATACACAAAAATCCAAGTGTGCTCTACCGCCAGCTCGGCTATTACCTCAAACAAGAGGACAAACAGCTCATAGATTGAAGTAAAAATGCTATGAAACCCAGAAGTGATGTTAAAAGACAAAACAAAGTCTCCAACCGAACTAAACAGCGCCTGAACGCTGGCCACACTGGCTACAGCAGTATAGCCGAGATAAAAAAGCCCTACCATTATTCCCAAAACGATAAGTTTGTATAATAGAAGCTTCCAAACTGTAGAAAAGTTTGCCATGCAAAGTTTCGTCGAATTTTTAAACATCATAAATATTAAAATTCCCTTTAGGAAATGAGAGTTTTTTTGAGTTTCAAAAATTTTTACTTGTCCATATTATATGCCAAAAACATAGCTTTTGCAAGTGTTTTGCAAACAATTTTTGGTTTTGGCATATAAAGTGAGTATGAAGAGATTGAGTCCTGAAGAGATAGTTTGGCTGGGTTCGGCGCTCGCAGTAGAACTCTCTAAAGGCAAGTCCAAAGAAGAATTAAGAGAGCTCAGGGCTCTCTTATCTCAAGTAATATCTTCACTAAATACTTTGACCTATTTTTAATACGAAACAGCGGTCTGCCTATTTATGTTTATGGTGTTGTTGTTTCCAGAAACTGTCATGATATTATTGTCACCAAACGAGCTTCCGCCCCTTATCTCAAGCGTCTCGTCTGGGCTTTCAATAAGCCTATTGTCGTCATACACTATATAAGCTCTGCCCTGGCTTTTGAGCGTAAGATTAAGGCTTGAGTCATATCTAAGGTTTATGTTTATCTGTCCACTTTCAGTAGTAAGAGTCTTGTTTCCAGCATAGCCGTTAAAAGTCGCAGTTATGCTCGCGCTAGTGGTGGCTATTTCTAGAGCAGAAGCATTTTGGTCTTCGACTAAAACTCTCACGTCGCCGGCCCCTACATTTATCTCAGCTTGGCCTCCAAGGCCGCTTGTGCCATTTCCAATATACACATTGCCTTTTTGAGTGACAATTCTAGCAAACCCGCCTATCCTGTCAGCCTCAAAGTTTATGTCTTCACCTTTAGAGAGCCCAACCTCTCCACTCACCTCACCAAGAGATATGTTTGCGAGTTTCACCTTAGCTGTGGCTATAAAGCTTCCACTCACATTTCCAGCCTCAAGCACGCCAGACCTTGAGTCATAATTAAAGTTTCCAGCCACATTCCCAAGCCTTGCTCCACCTGAGTTTGAAGAGAGCCTAACGCTATTTAAGTTACCTGAGGTAATCCTTCCGCTCTCAGTCTCAAAAATGACGAGCGAAGCCACCTTGTCACCCACAACATCAATGTTGCCTGACGTCGTCTTCATAGAAAGCGCTCCACTCACATCTGCCACTTCGCCAACGCTTATAGCTCCGCCAGCTTCTAATGTAGCTGATGCGGCTACAAACTCCATAGGAGCCTCGTCTTCAATAACCCCGCCTCCTAAGTTTATCGAGCCATATCTGCTCTTGAAAATAAAGTTTACTCCAGAAATATCAGTGTTTTCATTGACCCTTATCTCGACCGTTCGGCTATCAGTGAGAGTCAGCCAAGGCTTGTCTTCTACAAGTTTAAACGAAAGAGTAGTGCCGTCTATACTATAAGAAAGCCTGCCTGAGTAGTTTTCGTCAGCTCTTACAAAGCCATTTACATGGTTGTTTACATACACGCAAGACTGAGCCGTCTGCTGAACGCCAACTCGCAGTGTTATGTTTGAATAATCTGTCTCGACGATGATCGTGTCATAATTGTTAAAGTCCGCAAAGCCGCTTCTGTCTATGACATAGTTGTATCTAGTATTAGCGTTTATGTAGCTAAGACCAAAAATCTCTACGCCTGGAGAAATTATCATTATAGCGCCCAAAATAAGCGCTACGCCAAGCACTATGCCAATTAAAACAAACAAATAGACTAATATTCCACCTTTGACCTTCATTTGGTCCTCCTAAAATTTATTTTATCACACCTTGGACTAAATTTCAATTATTTAAAGTAATTTTAAAATATTTTGGAAATAATAGGGATATGGAAAATTTTGTCTTCCCAAGTTTTAATGGTGCTCTAGCCACAGTGGATAAGAATGAGAGTCTGGCCACTATAGATAGAAAAGGAAACATAAAACTCGCCTCTAAAAGAGGACGCAGAGAAGCTATCCCTCACCCCAAAATCTGGTTTTTAAGAGGGATAGAGTATTTAATATTTGGCACATATTTTTTCTTTTTGGCACAAAAAAGAGCCTACGGAGCAAAAGGCCAAATCTCTAAAGGCACAGCAAAAATATCAAGTAGTTTGAATATAAGAGAGAGTTATGTGTTTTCAAGCATAGTATTTTTAAGCGCTTTGATAGTCAGCTTTTTTGTCTTAGGCTTTCTTCCGTCGGAGCTTGGGTTTTTGGCGTCGAGCGCCTCAGCTTCAGCCTTTGTGAGAAAACTCACGATAGCTCTTTTTAAAATATTTTTCATCTTACTAATCATGGCTGGTCTCAAATATCTCTCCCCGCTCAAACAACTCTTTAAGTTTAATGACGCTTCAGCCAAAAGCGCAAACTCCAACTACCTTGGCTTTATGCTTTTTTCTTTACTCACGGCAAATTTTGTGATATGTTTGGTTGGCGCGCCCGTAAGCCCTTGGCTAAAGCCCCTAATTAATCTCAGCTTTCTCATTTTGTCATTTTCAGTGTGTTATGAGATAATGTATGTCGTGGAGCACACCGCGCTTAAGCCAATAAGGGTGATAACGCTGTACTTTGTGACCTATCCGTCCTCAAAGACAGAGCGCGACCTCACGGCCACAGCGCTGACAGAAGGAAGTCTAATGAAAAATCCAAAGAGAGAAGAAATAAAGGTTTTGCCAGAAAACTCGCTCGCCTTTTCGTATGTCTACTCATATGTAAAAGATGAGCTAGCCTCTGCCGGCATAGAAGACAGAAGCGAAGCCGACTGGCTCATAGCTGGAGCGTTAGAAAAAAAGCGAGGCGACCTAAGACTGCTCACCTCTATAGACAAAAATGTTTTCAAAAATATAAAAGCTGTAGTCGAAAGAAGAAAAAAAGGCGAACCTCTTACCAAAATTTTTGGCAAAGCAGACTTTTATGGAATAATGCTCAAAGTAAACGAATTTGTGCTCTCTCCAAGATTTGAAACCGAGCTCCTTGTCGATGAGGCGCTAAAGCTTATAGGCAAAGCCAAGGCAAAAGTCTTAGACCTTGGCACAGGTAGCGGAGCCATAGCTATAGCCATAGCCAAAAACTCTAGCGCTAAAGTCACCGCCATAGATATAAGTAGTAACGCGCTAGATGTGGCGAGAGAGAATGCGCTCAGCGCTGACGTCAAAATAAACTTTTTGCAGGGAGATATGTTTTCTCCGCTTAAAAAAGAAAAGTTTGACTATATCATCTCAAACCCACCCTACATTAAATCAAACCTAATTGACAAACTCGACAAAGAAGTCAAAGACTATGACCCACGCCTTGCGCTAGACGGCGGAGAAGACGGGCTTGAGTACTATAAAAAAATAGTAATGAAAGCACCTGATTTTTTGGCTAAAAATGGAAAAATCTTGCTAGAGATAGGCTACGATCAAGCAAAAGACATTAAAAAACTATTTTCAAAACAAAAATTTAATGTTAGAATACTAAAAGACTATAACGACCTCGATAGGATAGTTATAGCTGAGAGGAAAGAATATGTTAGAAAAGACAAGAAAGATAAAAGAAAAGTATGACGAACTCACAGAGGAAATCTCAAAGCCTGAAATAATAGCTGACAACAACCACTGGAAAAAGCTAGTCAAAGAAAGAAACGCGCTTGAAGACATTGCTCTCGCTCACGACAAGCTTGAGAAGCTCATGAAGGAAAAGGCTGAGGCCGAGAGTGTTTTAAAAACTGAAAAGGACGAAGAGATGAAGGCGCTCTTTAGCGGAGAGCTGGAGAGCCTTAAAAAGAAGATAGCCGAGCTAGAGGAAGAGATAAAGGTCTTACTCTTGCCTAAAGATGAAAATGACGAAAACAATGTCATTATGGAAATTAGGCCTGCGGCTGGAGGCGAAGAGGCGGCGCTGTTTGCTGGTGTGCTTTTAAATATGTATAAGCGATATGCTGAGAAAAATCGTTGGTCAGTAGAGGTTCTGGACTATAGTGAGACCGAGCTTGGTGGAGTAAAGGAAGCCACTATTCTCATTAAAGGCAAAAATGCTTACAAAAAGCTCAAGTTTGAGAGTGGCGTGCATAGAGTCCAGAGAGTGCCTGAGACGGAGACTCAGGGCAGAGTTCATACCTCTACGGCGACAGTGGCCGTCTTGCCTGAGGTCGAAGATGTGGATTTTGAAATAAACGAAAAAGACCTTAAGATTGACACCTATCGCTCCTCTGGCGCTGGCGGACAACACGTAAACAAGACAGAGTCTGCCATTAGAATCACTCACCTGCCTACAGGTATGGTAGTCGCTTGTCAGGACGAGCGTTCGCAAATTAAAAACCGTGAAAGGGCCATGAGCATATTAAAGTCTAAGCTCTATGACTACTACAAGACTGAACAAGAGAAAAAATATAGCGCAGATAGAAAAAACCAAGTGGGAACAGGCGACAGAAGCGAAAGGATAAGGACCTACAACTATCCTCAAGGCAGAATAACTGACCACAGAATAAACTACAGCATCTACAACATGGACGACTTTTTAAACGGAAATATCGACGAACTTGAAGAAGAGCTTCAGCGTGCTGATCAAAGGATAAAACTAGAAAATGCAGAGATATAAACCCCGCCCGCCACGGCGACAGACAGCTCCGCCACCTGTCGCCACGGCGGGCTTTTTCATGCCTATTTGAAGAAAATAAACACTTGTAATTTTATAAGAGCGGTGATATAATCTAGCCACATGGAAGAAAAAGTTTTGTATTCAGCTCCAGACGCCATCGTCAGCCATAGAGAAGAAGATATAGCGTATTTAAAAGAATGCCAAAGGCTTTTGAGCGCTCAAAATTTTCTCGTGGGAGAGTTTGGTGATGATGGAAGCTATAAGATAAATGAAGAGCTCTGCAAAGAACTCACAAACATGGATAAAGTCATCGACGAAAAGGAAACAGACATCTACTACGCCACAGGCATAGTCGGCGGTGAAAAGCTAAAGTTTAGGGTCTACCTCGAGTCTCGAGGCGAGAAAAAGCTCGCTACGCTCAAATTTTTGGAGCAAATAAAGCTCGATGAAAACTTTGACCTTGAGACACAAATTGCGACCTTCTTAGATGATGACGACAACGCCTTTTACTATCGCATGAAAGACGCGTTTAGGCTGTTTACAAAAGAAGAGGCTGAAGGCAGAAGCATGGACGAAAGCGCCAAGTGTCCAAAACTCTCAGCCATCTTCAAAGCCCACAAACAGACTCAAAACACTCTTTCTTATGGCAGAGACAATCTAGACAAACAGTACATAAAAAGCGTTTTAAAAGTTTTGAAAGAAAACGAAAGCGTCACTCCTCTTGTAAAAGATTTTCTTCTTTTGGTGAGGAAATATCCTAAAAAATATCCCCTACTTAGAAGGAGCCTAGACCGCCTTATCTCAAACGCGATAAAGGACAATCTCCTAAAGGAGCCTCAGCTTAAAAAAATAGATAAGCTTAGAAAAACTTATCTTGTAATTGCTGTAAAAAATGAAGAAGAATATAAAATTTTAAACAAAGTTCCTGAGGAGAAAAAAGTCAAGAAAAAATCTCCGCAAGCAAAAAACGGCAAAGTAAAAAGCGGAGGCAAGTCGGCGTCGAAAAAGCCTTCTGCCCCAGCTAAAAAACAACAAAAGGCCACTTACTTTTCTTCGCCAAGACCCGTG
>CALVTI010000055.1 GCA_944361835.1 uncultured Clostridia bacterium | reverse complement strand
ACAATATAAATTATTTTTCTTTAAATAATTTTGATAAAACTCAGCTTGAAAAAAATATTTTGGCAGAAATAGAAGAGCTCAGTATGGTGAGCGTGATTACTAAGGGTTGCTCTTTAATTGTCAATGTACAAGAAAAAGTAATTCCAGAAGAAAATTTTGAGAGCCTTAAAGCTGGCTTTAATGGAAAGATTACAAAAATAGAACTTATTCAGGGCACGCTCAATGTCAGTGTGGGTGATTATGTAAGAGAGGGCGACGAGCTTGTGCTTCCATTTATCACAGACGCGTCAGGACAGATAAAAGAAATTTCGCCTAAGGGCAACATCTATGCTGAGGTCTACGTTACGGCGGATATTGCGCACACTAATGTGAGAGTAGAAAAGGTTAGAACTGGCAGGACTTTTACTTTTAAAAATCTTTCCTTTTTAGGCCAGTCTATTTATGTGACCAAAGAGAGCCATGACTTTAGACTTTTTGAAACTGAAAAAAGGGAGAGGTATTTTACAAACTTCTTGCTTCCTTTCAAACTTGAAGAGACAGTGTATTACGAACTTGAAGAAAAAGTGTATGAAGAAAATTTTGACGAGGTTAAACCTGAGCTGCTAGAGAAATTAAAAACCGCCTTGAAGAGTGAACTTCAAAGCGATGATGTCATTTTAGATGAATTTGAATTTTGCGAGAATAAAGGCGAGATAAACAGACTTAGCTATACTTATGTCGTCGAAAGAAACATCAGCCTTCAATGATGCTATCGCGTTTTTTAGAGGTGTCCTTTTTGACCTTAGGCTGTTTTACAAGTATTTTGGTGATATTTTGAGAGTGGTCATATCTTGACTCAGGCATAATCATAATGTCTTTACAAAACTTTGTGAGCTCGTCATTAAACTTTTTATATTCAGGCAAAAAGCTGGTCGGGCTGTCAAGTCTGGCTATGACTTCCTCTTTCTTTACTTTTCTCTTGGTTTCAAGATTGTGATAAACGCAGTTTTCTAGGATCAGGTTACATTTAAATCCCGTCCCAGAAAAGACTTTTATAGTGTTTCCTTTAGAAGTGATAATCATCTTTGGTACGACGGCCTTTATGACGTTTTCTAGGTCAATATTAAACTGAGTAGCAAACATCGTCGTGATGGCCTCAATCAAAAAGTAAGCGTGGTCTTGCGGCGTGTCTTTGGGGCCAGCTTTTTGGACGTAGATTTGCTCCTCAGTAAACTTGCTAATCTTGGCAAAGTTTGAGGTCTTTTCGAGCTTTATATAGTGTTTGCCGTACTCAAAACTTTTGTAGAGCAAAACGCCAGCTCTCTTTAAAAGGTTTTCAGGAGTGTCAAAATAGGTGTAAGAAGAAGTGTACCTGCCTTCAGGCACAAAGGTGTAAGTCTTTAAATATTTTTGAGTTTCAATAACCTTTTTGAAAGCATGAGGAGTAATCGTGTCATATCTTGTCGTGCCAGCGCTCAATTTGCTTACAAATTTTCCCATAATCACCTCTTTTTAGTAGTTTAGATAAAATTTTAAAAAAAATCAAATAATTTGACCTTCTTTTTAAGTTTAGAAAATATTTCGCGGGCAAAAATATGGCTTGGAGGTAATTATGGATTTTGACGAATCAAAAACTAAGATAAATTTAGCTAGAGCTTTTGCTGGCGAATGTATGGGCGGGGCGAGGTATCAGTTTATAGCAAAAGAAGCGATGAGCCAAGGCTATTCTTACATCAGCGACACGCTAAAGGCGCTCGCCAAAAACGAGATGGCTCATGCAAGAGTCTTTTATGACCATCTTTTAGAGCTTTCAAATGGAAAACTTTCAAACATAGAAATTTCCGCGGGCTATCCTTTTGAAGACTATGAGCTCTCAAACTCGCTCAAAAACGCTGCGGGCGCAGAGCTCAGCGAAGCCAAAAATATTTACCCGACCTTTGCTAAAATAGCTAGAGATGAAGGGTTTATAGAGGTGGCTAAGAGCTTTGAGCTTATTTCGCTGGTCGAAAAAGAACATTTTGAAAAGCTTTCGCTTATGGATAAGAAGCTAAAAGCGAAAGCTCTTTATAAGTCAAAGGAGAGCACCAAGTGGGAGTGCTCCAACTGTGGCCATTATCATGAGGGAAAAGAGCCATGGAAAGAGTGCCCCTTATGCTCTTATCCTCAAGGCTATGTGATGTTTCAAGTCGAAGAGTAGAGACAAGGGTCTCTACTTTTTCATATTTATTTATATGAATTACATAGTGATAGGCGAGGGCGAAAGGGCGATTGTGTTTCTCCACGGCTGGGGTGGAAACAAGTATAGTTTATTAAAAATCGCAATGGCTCTTGCGGGTGAGCAAAAGTGCGTGTTAATAGATTTTCCGCCATTTGGCGAGACGGCCGAGCCTCGCAAGGTCTGGGGTATTGAGGACTATTCAAGCTATGTCATAGACATACTTGAAAAGCTCAAGATTAAAAAATTTAGCATAATTTCTCACTCTTTTGGTGGGAGAGTTGCCATTTTTATTTCAAATAAGTATAATGAGAGAGTCGAGAGGCTGGTGCTGGTGGACAGCGCAGGGCTCTTGCCCAAGATGACAGCGCTGAGACGGCTGAGGCTGTGGAGAAATAGGCGCAGAAAAAGAAAGGGCAAATGTGTGAGAGGGTCTAAGGATTATGAGGCGCTGAGCTCACACATGAAAAAGGTCTTTGTAAAAATAGTTAATGAAGACCTAAAGCCGCTTTTGGGTGGCATTGTCGCAAAGACGCTCATTTTGTGGGGCGAGAAAGATAGAGAGACTCCGCTTTATATGGCAAAAGAGCTTCATAAAGGTATAAAGGGTAGCAAACTCATAATATATAGAGGCTGTGGTCACTTTTGCTATAGTGAGACGGAAAAGGTGATTGGGGATATTAAAGATTTTTTAGGAGAGATGTAAGTTGGTAAATTTTTTTGGCGTAGAGAGTATTTTGGCGAGCTTTTTTGATGTGGGCAATATCCATTTCATACTTGCCATTATAATCAGCATAGCAAACGCTGGGCTCCTTTGTCTTTTGTCGGGCAAGTTTTTGCAAATTTTACAGCTCTCAGGCTACAAGCTCTCAGGGTATAGAGTCTGGCTAAGGGACACCAAGGGCAAATATATTTCTAGGCTAGCCATGCTCTGCTTTTTGAGCCTTATATGCGTGCTTGTGACAAATGCACTCTTTGACACCTACCACAGTGAGGCGCTCTTTTCATATCTTGGCTTAATATTTTATTTTTACTTTGCTATAGTGCTTATAATATATATTGTAAACACGCCTCAAAAGACGCCACTGGTGCAGACAAGAAGAATGGCAAGGCTTACGACACTTCTTTTCATATTTTATATGTGCATAACTTTTCTTCTCATCTGGCTTGCGACAGAATATTTCTATATTTTAAGATTTGGCATAGTCGTGCTTACTCCAATTTTGCTTCCAGTCGTCGTGCCTCTATGTCACCTCATAATCGTGCCTTTAGAGCTTTTGATAAGAAAGAGCTATGTAAGAAAGGCCAAAAAGAGACTAAAGAAATACCCAAACCTTATCAAAATAGGCATAACTGGCTCCTATGGAAAAACCAGCGTAAAACATGTGCTCTTTCAAATCTTGAGTGAAAAATATAACGTTTGTATGAGTCCACATAGCTTCAACACACCTATGGGGCTGACCAAAGTCGTTTTGAATTATCTCAAGCCTGAGCATGAGGTGCTTATCGCTGAGATGGGGGCGAAGCAAATGGGAGACATAGCTGAGCTTTGTGACCTAATCAGTCCAAACCATGCCATAATAACAAGCGTGGGGAGCCAGCACCTAGAGACCTTTGGTAGCGTAGAAAATATAAAAAAGACCAAAAACGAATTAGTACATGGCGTGCCAGAAGATGCCATAATAGTCTTTAATGGCGACAATGAGGGCTCTAAAGAGCTCTATGAAGAATGCTTGAAACCAAACAAGTACCTTGTCGGGCTAAACGAAAAAGGCTACGTAAGGGCTGAAAATATCACTGTGGACGAAGACGGCACAAAATTTACGCTTGTCATAAATAAAAAACGAAAGGCGTGTTCTACAAAACTCATTGGAGAGCATAACCTTCAAAACATCTTGATGAGTGCGTGCATGGCGGAAAAACTTGGGGTGAATATTCACCATATCGCCAAGGCGATTGGAGAGCTCACTCCTGTGGCGCACAGGCTAGAGGTAATCAAGAGCGAGAGCGTAGTCGTAATAGACGACGCCTACAATTCAAACGAAGAGGGAAGCAAGGCGGCGGTCAAGGTTCTTGGACTTTTTGAGGGCAGGATAAAGATCTGTGTTACTCCTGGCCTTGTCGAGATGGGCGCTGAAGAAAGGAGGGCAAACATTGAGCTTGGAGAAAGGCTCTCAAAAGCGAGCGACTATGTCATAATTGTAAACAAAGTAAACGAAGAAGCACTCCTCACTGGGCTTTTAAAATCTGGCTTCGACGAAAATAAAATTATTAAAACAGAAAACCTCACTGAGGCTAAGATAAAACTAAAAGAAATCATGACAAATGAAGAAAAATATGTAGTTTTGTTTGAAAATGACCTGCCGGACAATTACACCTAATGGACATATATTTTAAGTTTTTTGCACATATTATAATTTGTAATGAAACTTAAAATCGGGACAAAACTTAGTTATGGCGTTGGCAATCTGGGATATGGGACTATATCCCAGACTGTCAACAATTTTATTATGTTTTTTGGGACAAGTGTGCTCGGTGTTTCGGGCACACTTGTCGGCATAGCTGTAGCCATAAGCGTGTTTTGGGACGGCGTTTCGGACCCGCTTATTGGCTACATTTCAGACAGGCATCACTCCAAAGTTTTTGGCAAAAGACTAGGCTTTATGCTCATCGCCACGCTGGGTATGGCAATTTTTAATCTACTTTTGTGGGTTGTCCCGATAGACTCTGCCACTTGGGTCAAGTTTATTTGGCTACTTTTAGGGCTGCTCGCCATCGAGACCTTTAACACGCTCTTTGCCACGCCCTATGTCGCGCTTGGGATAGACATAGCTCCTGACTATAGCGAGCAGTCTACTGTTCAGGGCTACAAAACCGCCTTTTTTATCCTAGGCATGATCATGCCCAGCCTTATGATGTTTCTCTTTATGCCGTCTGGAGAGGGAGGGCAGTTTAGTCAAAGCGCTTATATAAACATTGCGTACGTCACATCGGCGATAAGTCTTATAGCAGGCTTTATTTGCATTTTGGGTACGCTCAAGACTGTTCAAAAATATAATAGCGAGGAAAAGAAAAAACGAAAAAAGAAGGAGAAAAATGCTTTTTTCAAAGTCTTTTATATGTTTTTTCAAGCGCTTAGAAAAGAAAACTATGGCTCTATCATAATAGGTTATTCTGTCGCTCTAATTTCAGCCGCCTTTCTTACTTCAGTTGGCTTACATTTGTTCACGTATTCATATCACTTTTCGAGCATGCAAATCTCCATTTTAATGACAGCGCTCTTTGTCTCGGCCATCCTTTCGCAGCCGTTTTGGATTTATCTCTCAAACAGGATAGACAAAAAGCCTGCGTTAAAGACCTCGCTATATTTGATTTTGGTCGGCATAGCTTTGACGACTTTGACTTTCATTTTTAGGCAGGACACAGCGCTTACATTTTGGCTTGTTATAGCCTCGGTCTTTATCTGTGGCTTTGGCACAGGCGCACTCTACTCTCTGCCAATATCTATGTATGCTGACGTCATCACTATAGAGAAAATGAAAAGTGGCGAAAATGTAACGGCTATCTATAGCGGTTTTATGACGCTTGCGTATAACATTGCAAACTGCATTGCCTTGCTTGTCATCGGCGTCCTTCTTGACCTTATTAAGTTTAACCCAGCCGAACCCGTTCAGGCGCTCAGCGTGCAAAACTGGCTTGGCGTGATTGTGTTTGGAGGTTGTGCGCTCTCTATCACGCTCGC
>CALVTI010000054.1 GCA_944361835.1 uncultured Clostridia bacterium | reverse complement strand
ATTCCTAACTGCTGCCTCCCGTAGGAGTCTGGACCGTATCTCAGTTCCAGTGTGGCCGGTCATCCTCTCAGATCGGCTAATCATCGTCGCCTTGGTGGGCCGTTACCCTCACCAACAAGCTAATGATACGCAAGCCCCTCTATCACCGGATTGCTCCTTTCACCCCTTCCCGATGTCGGGTTGTGGTCATATGCGGTATTAGCACCTATTTCTAAGTGTTATCCCCCTGTGATAGGCAGGTTGCTCACGCGTTACTCACCCGTCCGCCACTAAACTTATTTGCTGCACAAGATAATCTAAACTTAAATTACCTTGTGCAACAAACAAGTTCCGTTCGACTTGCATGTTTTAAGCACGCCGCCAGCGTTCGTCCTGAGCCAGGATCAAACTCTAACGTTATAATTTATTTAAAATAAATTTAAATGTTAAATTTTGATTTGTACTCAATAACTTTTTCTGACTAATAAAAGCATATATTGTACGATTTGTTGATTTTTCAATCAACGGGATATTTCGCACATATTGTTTTAAAAACCTTAAAACCTATTTAGTTTTCAATGTTCTGCGCCTCGTTCTTTCAAACTGGCTTGCTCATTCTATCATAGAGATTTGGGCTTGTCAACTACTTTTCTAAAAAAATTTCAAAAATTTTAACTTTTTTTAAAGTAGTTATTCTTTTATATCTAAAAGTATGCAAATAACTATAAAAATTGTGCTATTTCTACAAAAAATTTGTCATGTTTAGTATGGCTAGGCATATATTATTATGTTATATTAACACTCACCAAAAGGAGGTGAAGCATGAAATACAAAACAAAAACGCTCCTTCAGGCAAGAAAAAACAGATTTTCTAATGAAGTAATCATAGATAAACAAAACCTATATCTTGCAAAAGCTGAAGAAAAAGAGCCCAAAAAAGAACAGCGCGTAAGCAGTCGCTGACACTCTCGCTAGACAGGCGAGAGTTTTTTATTCTTCGAAGACTGGGCTTCGAAGAAAAGCCCGCCGTGGAGCCAGGTGGCACGAAGTGCCGTCTGGCGCCGTGGCGGGCGGAGAAACTATATCTTAAACGCTTTCATTATCTCTTCTAAATCATCAGTAGGATTTATGGCTTCTTTCAAATCAAATCCGCTTTCATTTGGAGCATAGTCAGGACCATATAAGTTTTTAGATAAAAACTTGACAATGCCTGCTGCCTCTTCAGGCTCTTCCTTCTCCTCCAAAAATTTGTCGGCCAAGGTCTCAAACTGTTCATTCTCATCAAGTTTTATATTAGCAATTGGCTTGATTTGAGACTTTTCAGCCTGCGTAGCAGGCAATACTCTATGCGCTTTTCTTCTTCTAATAACAGTCTTCTTTCCACTCTTAGAAACCGTCTCTTCTCTCTCGTCTGTGTGCTTCATTCTTGAAAGAAGCGTCCTAATGACATCACTATCGTTTTTCTGCGCTGTATGAGCATGTTCTCGCTCTTCTTCTAATGCCTTTTTTATAGCTTGTTTAAATTCATCTATTACCATTTTTATTTCACTCACACTCTCATTTAACTCAGGATTTTTGCTTGTTAGGCTACTCAAAATGTTTGTAAGTTGTTCGATCAAAATGTCTAGTTTTTTCATCTTGTATTCGTAGAGTTTTTTATAGCCTTCCTCAATTTGGTCTCTAGACTCAAGTATGAAGTCTAGCTCTTTCTTTCTCTCCAAAAGGACTGAGATTTGCTCTTCATACTCTCTTATCTGTTTTTCAAGATTAAGGTTTTTGTTTTTAAGGGTCAGCTGTTCGGCGTCGCGCTCGCTGGCCAGCCGTTTTATATACGCTTCGACTTCATATTTGTTGTAGCCGTGCTTTTGCTCAGAAAACGAAAACATTATTGACTCCTTGAGTTTTTCTTAGTATTCTTCTTGAGAGATACTATTATCATAAGTACTATAGCGGCCAAATACACTCCATTTATACAATAAAAAATGGTTTCAGGCAATAGGTAATTTTTATATATGAGTAATAATAGCACCTCTAGTCCCAAAACAGCAAATATTTTTAAATGAATTCTTTGTCGAAATACAATAAAAACGGCTAGTGAGGCAAAGGCTAGAGCAAAAATGTGCCACGGGTAGAAGTAGTTTGAGTCAAACATAAAAAAGTGCTCTACAAAAGTGCTTGCACTCAAGAAGATGAGAAAGCTTGAGATGTACAGACTTGAGTCTAACTCAAACATAAAACTCTTTATTAAAAATATTATCCCAATAATCAGCAAGGCTAGCGAAAACCAATATTCAAATATTTCACCAAAAAAGATATACGAAAAAACAAGCACGCCGGCATAAACCAGCGCGCAAGCATAGCTAATCAGTCTTAATGCTATCGTCCTTTTCAAGCTCCTCTCCTACTCCACGCTTTCGCTTTATAGTGTAGATTAAAATGAGCCCAATTATACCACCTATGACGAGTAAAATGGAAAGTGCTTGACTTACTCTAATACCTGTATTCCACAAATAGAGACTGTCAGTCCTGAGCCCTTCAATAATTGCCCTACCTATGCCATAACCTATGAAATAGCCACACATCGTCACGCCATTTTTCTTGACATTTGAATAGACTATCATGAGGACGTAGAAGACCATAATGTCCCAATAGCTCTCGTAGAAGAAGGTCGCAAGATGCCAAGTGCCATCAATGTCCACGGCAAAAGGAAACCACTGCCATGCTGGGTCTGTGACCTCATATCCGTAGGCTTCTCCGTTGACAAAGTTGCCCCACCTGCCTATACCTTGAGCAAGGATGAGTGAAGGCATGATGACGTCAGCCACGAGAAGAAAATTCTTTTTATGTATAATGCAGTAAAGCGCTGCACCGATAGCTCCGCCTATGACTCCGCCGTAAATAGCCAGGCCGCCTTCCCAAATCTTGAAGATTTCCCAAAAAGTATATGTTCTCTCGGCAAAGGCGACATAGTAGAGCCTTGCGCCAATGACGGCAATAGGAATGACATACAGTGCGAGGAGAAATATATCATCGGCCTTAAG
>CALVTI010000053.1 GCA_944361835.1 uncultured Clostridia bacterium | reverse complement strand
ATCGGTTAACAGCCGAGTGCTCCACCACTGAGCTACTGAGGATCATATTAAGTTGTTGACACTCGTCGGTTAACCTTACCTATCGGTTTAACTCGCTTGCGCTCGTACGCACTTCGTTGGCGCCCAGTCGAGTGCTCTTGCCTGAATTGCTGATGATCATGCTTCGTTCAGTAATGGTATGATAGCAAAAAGCTGGAGAGATGTCAACAGATTTTGAAAAAAATATTTGAAGTTTTAATATAAAGTTTCCTTTACTATTGGTTCTTAAAATGTTAAAATGAACTAAAGGGGGTAGAAGATATGAGATATGCAGGAAGATATTATAGCTTGCAGTGTTCAAATTTTAGAGAGCTTGAGGATGCTCTTAGAGGAGTGGAGTGGTTTAGAATAGAGGGCTTTGATTTTTATTTTAGAAAAACAAGCCATACCACAGCTGTCGGTTATCACAAGCCAGAGGACGTATATTGTCTAAACGGCGTTTGTGTAAATAGCCCTACTACTAAAAAGACTATATTTTGCAGGTTTTTTGAAGGCGATGAAGATGCTTCAAAAGTTTATACGGGGCAAAAACTCAATCAGCTTATCACTAGCGAATTGTTTGAATGGGCAAAACATATGAACAAGACAAACACGAGCCTCACAGCTTTTTCTGGAAAGAAATTTGAGTCCTACATAAACGCCATACCGGCCTCAATTTTTTTGAACAATTATTTGACGTTTAGAAAAGGTCTGGTTAAGGGCTTTGAAGATAGGAGAGCAGACGACCCAGTGGCAAAGGAGGCGCTAGAGCTTTTTGACGAACGCCACTCTAAATTGTCGCCACCAAATTTTCAAGAGCATATAAAAAATTAAGCCAAATGACATGAGAAAATAATTAATAAAATATTTTTAAAATAAAAAAAATCCTGTTTTTTTGCAGGATTTTTATTATTTTTCTAAATTCTTTTCTCTTAATTTTGTTGTTAAAGATTTTTTATAATTTTCTTTTAATTTTTTTGACATAGCAGATTTTGTTGCGTCTAGATGCCTGTTGTTCTCTAAAAAATCTTCTTCTATTAATTTTATTTTTGGTAAATTTAGTTTTAAAAGAGATGTGTTTTTATACATAAAATATTTGTCTACTTTTTCTAGGGCTGGCATTGAAAGAATTTTGACAGAATTGTTGCTGAACAAAAATTTTTTACCTACGAGTCTAAGGTTTGGGGCTTCAAGATTTTGAAGGGTGTTGTTTTTAGATAAAAAGCCTTCACCAATTTTTTTTACACTAGGGAGAGAAAGGCTTTCAAGTGAGTCGTTTTCTGCCATAAAGGCGCTTGCTATGTTCTCAAGCTTTGGAAAGCTTAGGCTTTTAAGTGTATTGTTTTGGTTTAAGAAAAAGTCTCCAACGCTCTGGAGAGAAGGTAGGTTTAACTCTAATAGAGTTTTGTTTGCGTATAAAAAATAGTTTCCAATAGACTTTACATTTGGCAGATTGAGCTTTCTTAGGGCGTGGCTTAGACTTAGAAAACTCTCGGCTATTATCTCAATATTTGGATTTGAATATGAAAGAATTTCGTTGTTTTTAGAAAGTAAAATGCCAATTTTCTTTCCTTCAAGCGGAGTTATGACAATGAGTTTTTTACTATTAATATTTCTTATCTCAATTTTCTTAATTTCGCCAAGGCTTTTTGTAAACGCGTCATTTGGGGCGCCTCTAAAGGGAGGGTAAGAATATTCGTAAGCGAGCTTCTTTTGAAAATCTAAAAGGTAGTTATCAAAAACCAAAAATTTACTTTTATCAAATTTTTCCACATTGCCGTTGTAGATAATGATGTTGTTGGGGCAGAAATAGTAGTTAAAGTGTTCGAAATTATATTTATAAAACATGTTGTCGTTGGCTTGAATATAGCCCTCAAGGTGAAGCTTCTTTTTATCAGCATCTATGAGTTTTATGCCATAAGTTTTTGTAAAAGCCGTGGTCAGGCCAGTTATTATATTGTCAAGGTCATTGCCGTATGTGGCGTCGGCCTGCATGACGGTATGGTTGTACCTATTTTTTATAGAAAGCGTGCTATATTTGCCTTTTGAGAATTGCAAGCTTATTACGCTCGTCCCATACTCATCTTGACGCTTAGGGTATTTAAAGTCTTCTCTCTTTATTTCAAAAACATTTTTCTTTACGGCAAACCAAACCCTGCATATTTCTAGTCTTCTACCTTTAAATGTGCAAAGCTCCTCGTCATGCCTATAGTACTTCCTAAATTTTTGAATATCCTCTTCAGTCTTACATTCTGGATAAAGCACATACCCGGCCTTGTCAAAAAGCTCCTCAGGAGACAAGGTTACTTCAGCTTTTTGTTCAAGGTCGACAAAGCTGTAGATATACGCTTTAAATTCATCCTGAACTTTTATAATGTCGTCATAAAGGTCGTGAGAGGGAGCAAATCTCGAAGAGATTATGTCTTTCAAAAGGCCTTCTTTTTCTAAAATTGTGGGGAAAAGCTCTCGACAAAGGTGAGAGAATTTCTCCCCATAGTGCTTTTTCAAGAATTTAAGGTCAGCGTTTTCCATTAATCTTTCTCTCTAGCGAAAGTATAAAAAGCTCGAGTTTGTTTGTCAATAGGGAGGTTTTGTTTTAAAGCGTGTTTTTTAGTCTTTTTTGCTTACATTTTCCTTTGTTTTAAGAAGTTTTTCGAAATATTTTGCTAATTTTTTTCATTTTGTTACAATCTAATTAGTGCGAGGTGGTTATGAAAAAAATTTTTTCAATAGCTTTAATTTGCGCTCTTGCGCTACTTGGCTTTAGCGCGTGCGGAGAAGACCCGCCACCAGTTCCAACCAAGTTTGTGGTTACGCTCCCGACGTCTAGTGAGTACAGTGTGACAAGTGATAAGCTGAGCGCTGAAGAGGGCGAGACTGTGACGCTGACTGTCACTGTCATAGATCCAAACAAAGAGCTTGAGAGCGTGCTTGCAAACGAGATCGCTTGTCAAAAAGACGGAGACGCATATTCTTTTGTCATGCCAGCTCAAGATGTGACTATTGTCGTAAATTTAAAAGACTACGAAGAGGTGACAAGTCAAGACGGGGTGAGTTTTCACTCAAGCGTGCCAGGGCAGATCGCCAAGGCGCAACCTGCAGACACTTATGCAAGGCAAATACTTTATTTTGAATTTGAAAATACCATCATAAACGCAAAAGCTACAGTCTCTTCTACGAACCAAAGCGTCATACCAGACAGTGCGATAACCTGTAGCGTTTTGGGTGACGGGAGTTACAAGACTGGAGGTAGCATAACTATAGACCTGACCCAAGTCGAGCTTGGCGTGACTTACTTAGGCCTAAACATTAAAGCTTCGACAGTTGGCCGAACAGATGTTACGCTCGTCAAGAAGATAGAGGTGGTGGACTTTGGCGAGGTTGAGCTCGAGACTTGGCAAGCGTCAGTTACCTTTGATATGAGTGATGTAATAGGGACGGCGGATACTCTCTACGTTCAAGTCAGCGATTACGACCATGTATACGGCACGCCACGCGACATGGTGACTTATGTTAAGACCGTGACGACTGAGGAGAGTGTGACTGTGGAGTTTGACTATTATGTTGGCCATAGATATTCGCTTACAGCTTTTTATTACTTAGACCCTAATGACTCGACCTCATTTGTTACCTTTGACATACCCGAAGCTTATGGAGAGGGCAGTTCTGTGAGTGGGTTTGCAAAGTATGTCAACAACTTTTTGACATTTGAAAGCGACGGCGGAAGCATTACAGTCGATGTTTTAGAAAAACAAAACTCTATAAGCCAAGACGTTCCTAAAATTGAAGAAGGAATGGAGACGGGTGATGGTGAGAGTGAAGCCTCTCTAGATGAGAGCCTAGAGGATCTTGAGGAAGAACCTGAAGCGCCTGATACAAGTAAAGAGGAGGAGGGTGCAGTAGAGGAAAATGAGGCTGAAAGTTCAGCTCCAGAAGAGGAAGAGACTCCTCAAGAGACTAAAACTTACGAACTAAATTTTGAAAATCTTAAAAATGTAGCACTGAGCGAAGGGAACCTAATTTGTGAACTTGAGAGTAAATTCTTAAGTGTCTCATTTGACGCGGTTTTGCTCGTAGACGGGCTAGAGACCCAAACAAACCTCGTCTTAAAAGACTGCTCAGGCGAGGGAGTTTTGAGCACGAATTGCGCATTTAACAACATTTCGCTCTTCTTGGCCGAGCGAGGAACTGTGGAGCTCACGCTGACAGACGGCCTGAGAGACTACAATTTTTCTATAACAGTGCTTTAAGCCTCGATATGAGGCTTTTTTGTTGCTTTAGACTGCTCTTGTGTGATAATATTTCACCAAGAGGAGTTGACATGAGTATAGAAGAGTACTCCCAAGCCAAGCTCGAGGAGAGCTATAGGCTATATAAAGAAGGGAGGTTTTTTAAAAAATCTAGAGCGCTGATTATAAACAGAAATAGGCTAGTTGTGCTTTCATATAGAGACGGAAAGAAAGAAAAGTTTGTGCTTCCTGGCGGAGGGATAGAAGAGGGCGAGGGCTCTAAAAAAGCCGCTGTGAGAGAGAGCATGGAAGAAGTGGGAATGAAAGTTTTTCCATATAAGTTTATTGGAAAAGAGTACTATAGCTGCAACTTAGAGTACAACGGGGAAAAATTCCAGTCAAAACGCGTGACCTTTTACTATCTTTGCAAAGGCATAGGAAAGCTTGAGGGCATAGTCATGGGCCTTGAGGGCGAGTTTGACAAAACTAAAGAGCTTTCAGTCAAGACTCTCAGCTATGAAGACTTACTCACAATAAAGCCTCACAAACTAAACAGCATGAGAAAAAAGACTTTTGAGAAGTTTATGGAGGAGTTTAGAGCGCTTCTTGACAAAAAGCCAAAGAAAAAATTTAAAAATGCTTGACAAAGAGGGTTTTTGGTTATATAATCTCAGCGTTAAATAAATATTGTCCTTTTCCAAAGACAGCAAGCGCCCGTTTGGGGCTTAAAACTGCTTGCCGAGGTAAAGTTTTAGAGATTTTTATCCCTGTGCTTTATCTTGGCACAGGGCATTTTTATTTGATCACACAAATTTTAAAAAAGGAGGCAAAATGAGCGCAAATAGAGAAGCGAAAATAGCTTTGGTGGAAGAAATCAAAAATAAGATTAAGAGCGCAAAATCTATCGCTTTCGTAGACTATCGTGGTATAAACTCTAGCGAAGACACAAAGATGAGAAAAGCTTTTCGTCAAGCTGGAGCTGACTACAAAGTTTACAAAAACAGACTTATGCTCATAGCCCTTAATGACTTAGGCATTACTGGTTGTGAAAAGTTTTTAGAGGGCACGACAGCTGTCGCTTTTAGCAACAGCGACGAAGTCGGCGCTGCAAAAGTTCTCGTTGACACAATCAATGAAACTAAGAAAATGGAAATTAAGTTTGGGATTTTGAATGGCAATGTTGTTGATGCAAAGGCCGTAGAAGCTCTTGCAAAACTACCATCAAAGGACGTCCTAATTGCAAAACTTTTAGGTATGCTCAAAGCACCTGCAACAGGTCTTGTAAGTGTGCTTAGTGCCCCAGCTAGGGGCCTTGCAGTGGCTTTAAATGCCGTTGCTGAAAAAAAATAATTTAAGGAGAATAAAATCATGGCAGATTTAAACAAAATTTTAGAAGATATCAAAGCTCTCACTATCGTTGAAGTAAGCGACCTTGTGAAGATGCTTGAAGAAGAATTTGGCGTTTCTGCAGCTGCTCCAGTGGCTGTAGCAGCAGCTCCAGCAGCAGGTGGCCAAGCTCCAGCTGCAGCTGAAGAGAAGACAGAGTTTACAGTAGCTCTCAAAGAGTGCGGTGCAAACAAAATCGCTGTTATTAAAGTTATTAGAGAGATCACAGGTCTTGGACTTTCTGAGGCTAAGGCTCTCGCTGACAACGCTCCTTCTACTATCAAGGAAAACGTTCCTGCAGAAGAAGCTAAGAAGATGGAAGCTCAGTTCAAAGAAGCTGGCGCAACAGTAGAACTTAAGTAATTTAAAAAAATTTAAAATTTGTGTGTAAGAGCTACCCACTAGAGGGTAGTTCTTTTTTGTCCAAATTTTTTCTTTTTTGTTTGGAAATACTCTTTTCTAGTGATAATATATCTATATGGCTGAAAAGAAAACCGTGGCAGTGGCCACTGAAAATATAGAAAAGAAAAAAGTAGGCAGGCCTAAAAAGGTTGTCGCTGAAAATGTTGAGGCTCTAGTCCCAGCGGTTCAAGAGCCTAAAAAGCGAGGCAGGCCTAAAAAGGTGATAGAAGATAATACGGCAGCGGCCAGGCCCGCTGTTTTAGACGCACCTAAAAAGCGCGGGAGGCCTAAAAAAGAAGTCGAGGTAATAGCTCCTGTAGCTCAAGAGGACCCAGCTCCTCAAGAAAAGCCAGGCAGAGGCAGGCCAAAAAAGACCGCCAAAGCAGAAGCTTTAAAACCTCAAGTTGAGACTGAGCCAGTCAAAGCCAGCGCTCCTCTCGAGGTTGAGCCAGAAAAGAAAAAGCCAGGCAGGCCTAAAAAGGCGCCAGAGGAGCAGGCTAAAATAGAGCTTGTTTTAGACGCGCCTAAAAAGAGAGGTAGACCTAAGAAAGTAGCTACTATAGAAGCTGAGCAGACTTTGGAGCCTAGTAAAACCCTTGAAGAAAGGTTAGACGAAAAGACTGCGCCTATAGCTCTCAAGACAGTAGACGAAAAGCCTCTTCCGCCAAAAGCTCCGCTTCCAGCAAAACCTTCGCCAAAGGCCGAGGCTAAGGCAGAACCTAAGTCCGTCAGGGACGAGACCAAGACCAAAGCTGTCATGACTCACAAGAAAAAACACACAGCTTACTCCATCTTTGGCATAATCGGCGACATTATAATATATCCAGTTATAATAATAGCGCTCGTGTCTAGCCTTGTGATGTTTGTGGCAAGGCGAAACAATGTTGCGCCAAAACTCTTTGGCTACTCTATGGTGAGGATAGTTTCTCCGTCCATGGAAAAGACAGGCTTTAAAGTAAATGACATTGTCTTCTTAAACACCGTGCCGCTGACGGAGCTAAAAGCTCAAAAGAACCATATAGAAATTGTAGACGGTAAAGAAGTTACAGTAGTAGATGAAAGAGGAAGCTATATAGCCTTCTATCAATATGCTGACCCAGCTGATAAGAGCATAAGGTTGACTACTGTCGATGACCTTTCTGGCTACGAAGTCCAGACAGTGACTTATGAAGAAAGGACTCAAAAGCCGCCTGAGACTGCTAAAATAGTCTTCCACGAAATAGTAGGCATACAAAGGGACGAAAATGGCGTGTTGTTCTTTACTACTCAAGGTAGCTCAAACAGTGGCCAGGACGCGACAAGGATTAGGCAAGACTACATCGTGGGCCAATATGTTGAGAGCCCTCAATGGATGAGAGATACGTGCAGTTTCTGCGCCTCCCAGCTCGGCATGATACTCCTGGTCGTAATCCCTCTCGGCATTCTCATCTTCTTCCAGTGCCTCAGCCTCATAGAGCAGTCCAACAACATTCTCATCGAGAGAAAAGTTTTGAGTGGAGAGATGAGATATGATAGTGAAGAAGCTATAAAGGCCAACGTTGGCATTGAGATGGACGACATTAAAAAGGTCAAGTTCTATGCCGACGCTCCGCCTGAAGAGAAGAAAGCCGTCGAGGACTACTTGTGGAAATATCTAGACACTGACAAGAGAAAGGAGCAAGAGCAGTATAAGATAGCCAAAAAAGCAGTTATGCTGTATGAGAAAAACCCTGAGGAGTACTGGAAATATTGGAGAGTACACTTTAAGGGCAAGAAAAAACTTAAGAAGTTTGATGATTTGTATGGGGACTGGAAATTAGCTAATGCAAAGA
>CALVTI010000052.1 GCA_944361835.1 uncultured Clostridia bacterium | reverse complement strand
AAAAGATAGGCTGGGTCATTTTTATTTTCGACTTTGTCCTTTCTCATGCCTATACCGATAGGTCCCTTGCCGATAGGAATGAGATCTTTCCACTTTCTTATCTTAAGCTTTTCTAAAAAGGCGCGCTCTCTTTGGCTGACTTTAAAATTTTTTCTATATGGGTCATAAAGTTTTTTAGGCAAAACCATGACTATGGCCGATATGACGAGGTCTACAGCATAGACAGCTAAAATGGACAAAAGTGTGGTAAGAATTGCAGATGAGACGCCGCACAAAAGATTAATTCCAGCAATCAAAAATGCGCAGGCAAAAATTACAATTAAATACAAAATCATAGGTTTTCACCATATTTTAGCTTTTTTTCATATGTTTTTTCGTAAATTTCTTTACAAAGCTCAAAAATTTTATTTTTCATATACTCTATATTTTCAGCCTTAGACAAGTCTTCTCGAGGGTAAATTGGTGGCATTATATGAACGGTAAAATATTTTCTTTCTAGCCCATCTTTTTCAAATTTTCCAGAGCTCCTAAAGGTGATGAAGAGAGGAATGATAGGTACATTAAATTTGACTGCATAGTGAAAGGCGCCGTTTTTAAATGGCCGAGGCTTTTCATACATATGCCACATGGCTTGCTCGGGATAGAAGACAACATAGTTGTCGTTTAGAAGATAGTGTTCGACGGCGTTTGAAAAATATCTTAAGACGCCCGCGTTTTTAGAGAGAGGCAAGATGCCTTGCGCTCTCATCATGTCGCCAAGAAAACCTTTTTTATTGTTGTATTCAGCCACACAAAACTTTAACTTATGGCCTTTTAAGGCGTGCTTTATCGCGAGGCAGTCGAAGATATAGAAGTGGTTGCAGGTCACAATGGCGGACTTCAGGCCTTTTAAATTTTCTTTTCCAAACACTTTGGTCTTTCTCACAATTTTGTTTAAGTGCCATGTATAAGGAGAGACGATAAAGGCTCGCTTAAGCCAATTTGAAAATTTTTTGAGATTTGATTTTGGTATATATTCAAAATCTTTTGTAACCGGCAAACACGAGTCTGGGTCGACGGGGTTTATGTCTTCATTAAATTTGCCTAGCTTTTCATATTCTTTATATTTTTCTATGTGTTCTTTATTAGTCATTTTTTCTCCGTTAAACAATGTATTTAGTCATGTTTAGGCTAGTTTCTTTTAAAGCAAAAAGCGCTTCTTCTAAAAGGTCTTGGGTGCGCGAATTTTCTTTTAAATCATAGAAGCTATTTGCAAAAATAGCAAAGAGAGCAGGATAAATTTTAATATTTAAACTTTTTCTTTTTATTTCTCTAAAACACGCACTTGCTGATTTTACAAAGTTTTTCATGCATTTTTTAAGATTTAATTTTAAAATTAAATTATTTTTTCTATAAAATATCAATATTTTTTTGAAAATTTTTGTTTGCAAAATTTTTTGGCAGTGTAAAAATTGATATTTTAAAGGAATGTTTAAATAGTTCATAAATGCAAAATCAAAGAGGAAAAATTCGAGAGGGCGCAAATATTTTAGATTTTTTTCTGGATATTCTTTGTCATAGATTTGTTGGCGCCTTGGCATGAGCGAGAGTCCGCTGTAGAAGATGGTGGATTTTTTATTCCAAAACTCTTTTTCGCTGTAAAGGCGATTTATGAGCGAAGGTTTTTCACTTGAAGGCGGAGCGCAGTAGTAGTTGTAGAGCACGTCTTCGATATAGTATAGCTTTTTTGTATTTTTCAAAACTTTGAGATTAAAGATTTCGTCTTCGGCAAAACACATGTCTTCGTCAAATTTTTCAGCGATTAGTTCTTTTTTGATGAGTCTATTCCAAGGCAAGGAAGAGGCAAAAAAGTCTTGATAATAGGTCATGAAGTCTTGCTCATTCGTTAGGTCATAGAGGCCGCCTTTGAGGTGAGACTCAAAACAAGGGTGGGTGAAATTAAAGACCACCATGTCGGCCTTACTCGACTCCATTTTCTCTACAAGTCTTGTGAGGACATCTGGATAGAGAAAGTTGTCGTCACTGTCTAAAAACTCGATATAGTCGCCAGTGGCTTCTCTTAGGCCAAGGTTTCTAGCTGAAGACACGCCTCTATTAGGGCGGTCAAAAATTTTTAAGTTTTCGTGTGCTTGAGCATAAGAGCTGAGGAGCTCTAATGTATTGTCAGTAGAGCCGTCGTTTATGACTAGAACCTCAAGATTTTTATAGTCTTGACTAAAGACGCTGTCAAGACAGCGCTTTATGGTTTTTTCGCAGTTGTAGCAAGGTATGATTAAAGATATTTTTTTCATATTTTCTCCTTTTTGGATAGTGCGAGGTTATCACACCTTGCCCTATTTTACTAGAGAATTTTGACTTTTGTGCTCTACTCTTTCAAAAGGTTTTTCCACACTCTGGATTTATTAAGTAGAGTTTTAAAGCAGGACTCTACTCTCAGTAGAGTTGCGTTTTGTTTGACAGGGTGCGTGGGGCTATAGTAAACTAACAACATGGACATAAACGGGAGAATAGGTAAAAACATCTGTAAGCTGAGAAAAAGCAAAAAACTCACTCAGCTGGAGTTTGCGGAAAAACTAAACTACTCTGACAAGGCTGTCAGCAAGTGGGAAAACGGTGAGTCTGCGCCTAGCATAGACGTCTTGAAGAACATAGCAGACTTTTTTGGTGTAACCTTAGACGACCTTGTGAATGCTGATGATATAGAGATAGACAAGCGCCTTGAAAATAATCGTGCTATGTCAAGAAAAAAGACTATCATAACTTTTCTTGCCATAGTGCTGGTGTGGGCGGCGGCAATAGTCGTGTTTGTTTCCTTACAAATCAGCTTAGGCATTTCACTTTGGAAACTTTTTGTTTGGAGCATACCTCTTTCTTGTGTGGTTGGGCTAATTTTTAACTCAGTTTGGGGGAATTTGAAATTCAACTACCTCATTTTGTCAGTGCTCGTATGGAGTTTGATACTTGCTTTTTATCTTCAGTTTTTAGAGCACAACCTATATCCGCTCTTTTTTATAGGCGTGCCGGCGCAAATAATAATTGTGCTGTGGGCAAACTTAAATCCTAAAAAAAATAAACAAGAAAAAACGCGATGAGCGTTTTTTTGATGACAAAATGTTTGACTTTTGTGAGATAAAAATAGTTTAATTAAATGTGAATTTTTTAAAGAAACTAGGGCAGACTTCGCTGGCGACAGCGAGCATTGTGGCCGTGGTGTGTCTGCTTCTAGCTTTTGGAGTGGTCGAGTTTAGGGCAGAGGTGTTTGTTCCGTTTTTTATTGGAGCAATATTTTTGATCTTTGGCCAGACTGGCTTTCTAGTAGGGATAGATTATAGTATTTTGGAAATAGGCAAGGACATTGGAAATCATCTCTCAAAGAAAAAGAGTGTGTGGCTTCCAATCCTCTTTGGCTTTGTCTTTGGGTTTGTGACCACGATAGCTGAGCCTGACGTTCAAGTTCTCGTCGGCCAGTTTACAGGCACAAACGCCTTTCTTTCGACATGGCTACTACTTTCTATATTTGGCATAGGAGCTGGGCTGTTTTTCAGCTTTGCACTATTTAGGATATTTAAAAAGATACCTCTAAAATATTGCCTTTTAGCGATATATGGCCTTATCTTTGTGCTTGCAGCGTTTGCGCCGAGCGAATATCTTGGCATGAGTTTTGACGCTGGTGGAGTTTCGACAGGGCTTGTGACAGTGCCTTTTCTTTTGTCGCTCGCAATAGGCATATGCTCTGTTAGAGGCGGAGCGTCTAAGGAAGACAACTTTGGCGCTGTAGCCATAGTCTCGACTGGGCCGATTATAGCCACACTTGTGCTTGGGCTCATACTTGGGCCAACCGAAGTGACTGGTTCTGCTTCAAGCGAGGTGCTTGCTCTCGGCGAGAGTTTGCTCAGCAATATGCAAGATGTCGCCATAGCGCTCGCTCCGCTCATCGTGCTGTTTATAATAATGCAATTTACGATGCTCAAACTGCCAGTAAGAGAGTTTTTTAGAATACTCGTGGGCTTTGTCATTTCTTTTGTGGGCATGGTGCTGTTTATGACTGGAGTGTTTTATGGCTTTTCGCCTATGGGGCAGTATGTGGGCGAGAGCCTGCAGGGCTTTGGAAATTGGCTCGCAATTCTCGTTGGGCTAATACTGGGCTTTCTCATTGTGTTTACAGAGCCTTCTATAATGGTGCTTTCTGAGCAGGTTGAGGACGTGACTTCAAAACTTTTGAGAAAAAAAGTCATCTATGTTGTGCTGGGCATTGGAATAGCTATTTCTGTCGTCTTTGGCTTTTTGCATATATTATTTAACATTAGCCTTTGGTGGTTTTTTGGCGTGCTGTACTTTTTGTGCATCTTGCTTAGCTTCTTTATTGACCCAATATTTGTGTCGATAGCATTTGACTCGGGAGGGATAGCCAGCGGGACTATGACCGTGGCGTTTTTGCTCCCCATCTTCATGGGACTTGGAGGCGAGGCGCTAAATGCCTTTGGTATCTCTGGCCTTGTGGCGACCGTTCCTATTCTCACAGTCGAGATATTGGGGCTTGTGTATAAAATAATGTCAAACAGAGCAAGGAGGAAAAAGAGTGGAAAATAGTCTTTTGAGCGTAATCATTATCAAAGAGAACTTGGAGGATAGGGTGGACGAAGTGCTAGATGCGTTTAAGCTTAGAGCGCTCATGAAAAATTCTTGTAAGGGCATAAGCAAACCAAACCTTTTCAGCTTTCTAAACTTCAACACTGAAGACAAGACCATCTTCTTCTTTCTCAGCACAGAAAAGGAGGCAGAGAAGATAAGAAAGCTCTTTGCTCTAAAAAAGCTTTTTGAAAAACACAATTCAGGAATTATGTTTAGTCTAAAGGAGGATAAGATGAAGAAAAATGCACTAGTGGTGACTGTTGTGAACTACGGCTATTCGTCTAGCGTTATGCAAGTGGCGAGAAAGGAGGGGGCGAGCGGAGGCACGATCTTTTCGGCTAGAGGCACAGGAGCTGAGTATGCTGAGTTTTTGGGCGTGAGTTTAGACAGCGAAAAAGAAGTCGTCTTAAACGTCGTCGAAGCAAATCTTGCGGGAAAGATCGTGAGAGCGCTCAAAAATGATTTTGAAAACACAAATGCCAGCGGCATAACCTTTAGTTTGCCTGTCTCAAACTTTCTTGGCATCAACATGACAAAACCTAGCAAAAAGGCTGGCAAAAAGACTTTGGAAAAGGACAAAAAGATGGTATAATGCCTTTAGAGGTGTAATATGGGATTTTTTGATTTGTTTAAAGAGAAGATTACTGAGCCTACAAGGCACGAGGCCGAGGACAACATTGTGCTCACAGAGGGAGCGCATGTGCTCATCGACTGCAAAAATGTCACGCTCTCAGGGAGCGCCGTTGTGCTTGAGAGCACAAACAGCGACTTTTTGGAAGTCACAGGCAAAGCCAAAATCCAAATTTTTGGAAATGGAAGCATTAAGATTTTGGGCGGCAAAGCCAAGATAGGCGTGATAAAAGAGGGCTCTATTTACTGCGTCAAAGACAGGGCTTCTATCACGACGGTGAACGACTGCAATTTTGACTACATTCAAGGCAGAGCCAAGATAGGCACGCTCAACAAGGGTGTAATAAAATTTTTGGACGACAGAGCTGTTATTGACACCATAAACTCAGTCCAAATTATGTTTATTCGAAACACGGCGCGCATTGGGACTATGATAAACGGCACCATCATCGGGATGCTTGATAAGACGTCTATCTCTACCCTTATGAATGGCAAGATAAGCTATATGCTCAATAAGGCCAGTGTGGGCACGATGAATATGGGCGAGGTCAGCGAGCTTTGCGACGGGGCTGAGATCAACACGCAAAATGACGGTAATGTAAACTTCATGATGGGAAATGCCATCATCTACCAGCAAATTGGTGGTAAAATTAAGTCTAAAAGCGGGAATAGTATCGTAATCTACACCCAAAAGAAAGAAAGGCTCTCAGCTATTGCCAACAAGGCCGTTGAGAGCGAAGAGAAAAAACTTAAGAAAGAAGCTAAGAAAGAAAAAGAGGTTGAGGAAATAAAGGAAGAGGAAGCTATAGAGGCTCACGAAGAGACTCCAGTTCAGGCCTCGATAGACGATATCTCTGGACAAGATACTTCAGTGTAACATTCCTTTCCATCTCTAATAAAGGTTATGGCCATGGTGTCGCCAGGGCTGTAAGAAAAGAGTGCTTTGCGCATATCGAGCATGTCAAAAATTTGGTGACGACCTATTTGAATTATGACATCTCCCTTTTTAAACCCAGACTCGCTGAAGAGCGAGTCTTTTGTTATGTCTACAATATAGACCCCGCTCTGCTCCTTGCTTATAGCGTTTTGGTAGGTTATGCTTGCGTCTAGCCCAAACATGCCGAGCTTTGGCGCTCTGTAGTTTACATTTTGGACGACTTTTCCAGTGACGGCGTTTGCTATTTCAATTGGTATAGCAAAGGCTATACCCTCAGCGTCACTGGCTTTGAGGGTGTTTATGCCCACTACTTTGCCCTCGCTGTTTATGAGTGGCCCGCCACTGTTGCCTGGGTTTATGCTGGCGTCATGCTGTATGAGGTTTTGCATATACGAAGTGGTTCCTCCAAGATTTGAAATCTCGAGCGTCCTGTTGAGTGCGCTGACTATGCCCTTTGTCACCGTGTGTTTAAACTGCAAGGTGAGAGGTGTGCCGATGGCGATGACGTCTTCGCCCACTTTGAGGGTGGTGGAGTCTGCCGTGTCAAGATACGGCATGTTTTTATTAGACTTTACTATGGCAAGGTCGAGCCCAGCGTCGCTCCAAACGACACTGCCTGAGCCATTTGTCATGTCGGCGTAATACAGGACGACTTTGGTCGTGTCTTCAATGACATGGTGGTTTGTAAGCACCTATTCGCCGTCGGCTATGGCTACGCCACTGCCCACGCTGTTTCCAGCTGCAATGCCGACGACAGCGCTCTGCACGGCTTCGACTACGCTCGCCGTGTTAAGGTCGTCACCCACGGTGATGAGCCTTGGGCTCATGTCTACATTGTTACTGACTTGGCCACAACCGCTAAAGAGCAGGGCTATGGATAAAAACATAACTGCTAGCTTTTTCATAATCTCTCCTTAAAGCTCAAGCAGTTATAGTCTAAATATTGTCCCTATATGAGTAGTCGCCACATCTATCTTTATATGCGTGCCTTCAATTATGCCGTAAGTCTCAAGAATTTCACACACGCTTTTGTAGGCGAGGCTCGGCGAATTGTTTTCCTGGCTCAGGTGAGAGAGGACAATTTGCCTAGCGCTGGAACCCACAAGCTGGGCTATGGTTTCAGCGCACGCAATGTTAGATAGGTGACCTCGTCCGCCCAAAATTCTAGCCTTGAGCCTTGCGGGATATTTGGCGTTTTGATGAAGCATGTCAATGTCATGGTTGGATTCGAGATAAACTAGAGTACTGCTTGAAAGATTTTTAATGATTTCGTCATTAGTATGCCCCAAATCTGTCGCAATACTAAATTTTTTTCCATTTTCTTCAATCGTGTATGCCGAACAGCGCCTTACATCGTGCGGGACGGCAAAACTGGAGATGTTGAGCTCGCCTATGCTAAAATCTAAATTTCCAAACGAAATGAGTTTTACATAGTCACCAAGCTTACTTTTTAGCGAGCTATAGCCGTCTTCGTGGACATAGACGGGTATGTTGTAGCGCTTGCACAAAAGATTTATGCCCTTTATGTGGTCGTTATGTTCGTGAGTCACTAAAATTCCGCTGAGTTTGTCTGGAGTCACGCCTAAAATCATAAGGCGCCTAATGGTTTCTTTGCATGAAAGACCGTCGTCAATCAAGAGTTTCGTTTGACTACCTTCTATGTATGTGAGGTTGCCTTCGCTACCCGAACTGAGGTTGCAAATTCTCATCTGCCATATTTTACTCACTGCGTCATAATTTGTCAATTTTCTTGACCTTTTTTAACTCTTGGGTTATATTAAAAAAAAGGAGCCAAGATGAGTTCTAAAGAAAAATTTGTTGAGATATATAATAGATTTGTAAAAAGGGAGGGCGCGGATAAACTTTTGGAGTATCTTCTAAAGTCTGATTTTTTCACTGCGCCAGCCAGCACAAACTTTCACTCAAACTACAAAGGCGGTCTCTGCGACCACTCGCTCAAGGTCTATGAGAGATTTAGAAGAATACTCGCGTATGAGTATGGGGAAAAGTGGACAGAAAAGGTGAGCGAGGAGACGGCGGCTGTCGTCGCCCTGCTTCACGACATTTGTAAAGTCGACTTTTATAGAGAAGATTTTAGAAATGTCAAGGACGAAAATGGAGTATGGGTCAAAAAGCCTTACTTTGCTGTCGAGGACAAACTCCCTTACGGCCACGGTGAAAAGTCTGTATACATAATAAGTAGCTACATAAAACTGACTCGCGAGGAGGCCATGGCCATAAACTGGCATATGGGCGGTTTTGACCAGCGTGTCATGGGTGGCTCTTATGCCCTTAGTGGAGCGTTTTATAGCTATCCGCTCGCCTTTCTTTTTCATATGGCGGATGTGCAGGCTACCTATCTCGACGAACAAATCGCCCGTTAAATCGCCCGCTGAAAAGCTTCGCGGAGCTGCGTTTACTGCCAAGCCGGGCCTCACAGTCACGTACGCCTTAGTACGCTCCTGCGAGGCCCGACTTGTCGAGCCTTGCTCCGCTCGCTTTTGAGCGGGCTTTTTCGCCCGCTTATATGAAGACAGTCACGTAAGCTCCTGCGAGGCCCGACTTGTCGAGCCTTGCTCCGCTCGATACTAGAGAGGGTTCGAGGTCGGGCACTAAACCCGTCAGCTGGGGCTGGCGGTTTTTTGTGGTTATTTTATTAGGCTCTTTTCCAT
>CALVTI010000051.1 GCA_944361835.1 uncultured Clostridia bacterium | reverse complement strand
CTATGTAGAAAACGCCATATTTAGCATGAGCATGGGAAGAATATATTCCATAACTGAGGTGGGGGCTTCAAGCTCGACTACAGATTATTATTCAGCGAGTCGAGGAGATATTGACATTTCGACGCTGGGATATACTTATAGCGAAAACACACACTTCACAATCACGACTTTAGTGACGACCTCAGCAGGTGGGGAAGGCGAGTGGATATATCTTGCGACATCACCTGCAGAAAATTTTGATTATATAATTGGTTTTGTGTATGCAACGCGAAGCGAACAAAACAGAGATGTATATACTTTTGATGAGACGCTTCCTGAAGGGCTTTTATACATTGACTTTAATGCTTCTGTAGTTGAAAACATTCAAAACGGGTATTATACTATTAGGAGTAGTGATAATGCAAGTCAAGTGGAATGTAGAGTGACCGATGGGACTCTCGACTTAGAAGATGTTTTTGGCACAGACCTAGACAGAAGCGTTTATTACCTTCTTGCTAGCGATTAATCTTGTTTTGAGGAGTGAGCAGTCACTCCTTCAAAACTTAAAAGGGTAGATATGGCACTAGTTTTTCTAATTGTCTTCATAGTAAACATACTTCTCATCTTTTCTATGACCTTCTTAGAGCGCAAAAGGCCAGAGACGATAATCTCATGGCTTGTGCTTTTCACATATCTCCCAATAATTGGTTTCCTCATCTACATCTTGATAGGCAGTGGACTTAGCATTAAAAACAGAAACATGCTCAAGCGAAAAATACATTTTGAAAAACACTACTCAAAATTTGTTCAGGCTGATGTGCGCGAAGATGGTTCTCTCACAAGGGCTCAAAAGGAAATAGTCAGCTACAACCTAAACGCCACAGACAATCCTGTATTTTTTGGCAACGATGTCAAAGTTTTTACAAATGGCCCAGACAAACTAAAGGCGCTTCTTGAGGACATAGAGAAAGCCAAAAAGTCTATAAATATGGAATATTATATCTTCGACGACGACGAGACGGGAAAGATCGTCATGGAGGCGCTTTGCAAAAAGGCAAGAGAAGGCGTCAAGGTAAAACTTATCTACGATAGCGTAGGCTCGCTTAGAGCAAAGAGAATGTTTTTTAGAAAGCTCGTCAAGGCAGGTGGCGAAGTCGAAGAGTTTTTCCCTCCACTTTTCCACATAAGGCTGATAAATTTTAAGATGAATTATAGAAATCATAGAAAAATAGCTGTCATAGATGGGAAAATTGGCTACACTGGCGGAATAAATATTAGAAATGACCACATGGGCAAGAAAAAAAGGCTCTCTCCATGGAGAGATACTCATGTGAGGATTGTAGGCTCGGCAGTTTATGGATTGCAAAACGTCTTCTTTAAAGATTGGTTTTTCTGCAAAAAACAAGAGTGCGATTCGAGCTTCCTTGTAAGTGAAGGATATTTCCCCAAGATAAAAAAGATTGGCGAAATTGCGGCCCAGGTCATAACAAGTGGCCCAGAGACAAAAGAGCAGTATATTAAAGAGGCGTTTATAAAAATGATGTCGCTGGCTAAGAAAAGCATTATAATAGAGTCGCCTTATTTCATTCCTGATGACATTTTTATGAGCGCAGTCAAAAGGGCAGTTTTGAGCGGGGTCAAAGTAAAGGTTATCATTCCTAAAAAGCCAGACAAAAAAATAGTTTATCTCGCCACTCTCTCCTATGCGCGAGAGCTTGTGGAGATGGGCGCTGAAGTGTATATGTATAGAGGCTTTATTCATTCAAAAATGCTTGTCATAGACGACACGGCTGTTTCTATAGGAACATGCAACACAGACAACCGTTCGTTTGCTCTAAACTTTGAGGTGACTACAATATTTTTAAACCAACAATTTGTAAATTACTGCGCGGGAATTTGTGAAGGCGACCTTGCTTTCTCAAGCAAAACAGACCTCGAATATTTTAAGAAAAAACCATTATTTAACAGATTTGGACAAGTGATTTTTAGAATGTTCTCGCCACTGCTTTAAAAAATTGTTAAATAAAATATAAAAAAATAGTTAAAAAATGTTTTTTAGCTATTTTTTATTTAAATTATTAATAATAAAAAATAAATTCCGCATAAATTTTCCTATTTAGAAAATAACTAAACCAAGGAGAATTTATGAAAACGAAAGGTTTTTCAGCAGTTATTGGCGAAAGTTTTAGAGCTTTTTCAAATAATTGGGGAGAGATTATTGGCGCATATATTTTATCTATAGGCACACTTTTTGGGCTTATGCTCTTTCCAGCGTTTGGGTTTTTTCTTGCGTTTTTTGCCATGGGTTTTTTGTGCGTCGGGCAAAAGAAATTTGTGCTCTCAAGACTAAGCGGAAAGCAGGAGCCGATAGAAGTAGTTTTTTCATATTACAAATATTCTATTGGAGCTTTTTGCACAAAGACGCTCATAATTCTTTTCTCTCTCCTTTGGGGCCTGCTTTTAATAGTTCCGGGCATAATTTGTCTTCTAAACTACAGTTTTGCCTCTTTCATTCTTGCTGAGAGGCCAAACCTCTCTGCGCTTGAGGTGCTTGAAGAGAGCAAAAAACTAACCTACGGCCACCGAAGCAAAATCTTTTTCCTTGGGCTCTTTGCGCTCTTGATGGCGCTGGTCGTAGGTGCAATAGGTTTCTGCATTTCGCTACTCATTGGCCTTGCAGTGACTCTTCCTGTCTGGGCGACTGTGCTTATGACTGTCTTGCCGTTTTTATTTGGCTTTCTTCTTCTCGCGGTGCCGTTTTATGAAATTTCTAGCGCAAAAATTTATCTTGAGGCAAAACCAGAGGAGCAAAAGCCAGCAAGGCGCTCCAAACAGTTGACACAAAAGGCTGACGAATAGTAAGATATATTCATGGACGAAATAGAAGTTGACCTCACTCCAAGTGAGTGCAAAGACAAGTTTATAAAGCTGAGACGAGACTTTTTAAACAAGATGGAAAAGGCCGGGTTTAAAGAAAAACTCGATGTCTTTACCGACCTATTTGAAGACGTCTCTGTCAAGGCGGCCCTAGGCGACATAGTCTGTCAGGACTTTTTAGCTTATCTATACAAAAAAGGCTGGGAAGACATTTTGCCAGTGAATATAGACACGAGCATGAAGTGGCAGCTGCTCGCTGGCGCAAACGGCAACGGCTTTGCAATAGAAAAGCTTTCGCTCTTTCTAAACTCCGCCATTGACAAGATTTTGCTTGTAGATGATATCGCAGAAATTGCTGAGAAAAATGAGATATTTCAAGAAAACTATCAGTTTATAATAGGCAGGCTCATCTGTGAGGCCATAGTCGACGAGCTTCAAATAAACGCAAAAGAGCTCATCAAAGAAAAGCTCAAAACTATAGAATATGACCCAAAGACTTTGCGTGTCTACGACCGCGCTCGCGACCAAGTTTTGCCAAGAGTCCTAAAATTTTTGAGAGGATAATTTTGTCCTCTTTTTTATTTGTAGAAAACATGTTATTTCTTTGACTTTTATGCTAAGCACTTATATAATAAAATAAAGGAGAATTTATGAAATTATTAATATTAACTGTTTCGGCTGGCCAAGGGCATAATGCTATGAGTCAGGCTATCTCAAAGTATGTCCAAGGCGCTCACCCAGATGTAGAAATTAAACAAGTAGATCTTTTTAAAGATGGAGACCAAACTCGCAAGAAGAAAAAAGCCGCATGGATGGTAAACGACGGTTATTTTACTCTTGTTAAAGTGGCTATCGGTTTAGCTAATCACCAGTTTGAAAAACTGAAAAATAGAGACATAAATAAAAAAGCTAATACACTAAGAAGAAATTTTATAACGCCAGCAAGAAAATATATAGAAGAAGTTTTAAATGAGTATAAGCCAGATGCAATTTTTTGCGCTCACACCTTTGCGGGTATATTGATGACGGACTTTAGAAATGAGGGAAATGAGAATGCTCTAAAAGCTAAAATTGTGACGGTTGTTTCTGATTATGACGTAGCTCCTTACACGGAGCTTTTGACAAAAGTGGATTATATTATTACTCCTACCGACGACTTTGATGATGTCTTAACTAAAAAGGGGTTTGATTTGTCGAAGAGATTAAGTTTAGGCATTCCTGTACAAATGAAATTTTCCGAGACTATTGACAAGAAAGAAGCTAGAAGAGAGCTGGGCTTAGACGAAAATAAAGATACTATAATGATGATGAGTGGAGCTGTTGGTTTTGGAAATTTAGCAAAAACAGTTTTGAATTTTAACAAATGCAAAAGTGATCTTCAAATTGTTTGTGTGTGCGGTCGAAATGAGAAGCTTAAGAAAGAACTTGAAGATTTAAAAGAAAATGGCAAAGTTAAGAATGAGCTTTATGTATACGGCTTTGTAAATAATGTCGATGTAATTATGAGCGCTGCCGACGTGTTGATAGGGAAAATAGGCGGAGTGGCTATAGCCGAAGCCTTTAACAAACACTTGCCTATAATTGCAAACAGGAAATTGCCTTTTCAAGAATATGACAACATGCTCTTCTTAAGGGAAAGGAATGCTTGTGACTATATTTCAAAAGATAAAGACGCTTACAAAGTTGTGGACAGATTTTTCCAAGATCGTGAAAGACTCGCTGAGGTGAGAAAAAATATAGAAGCCTTAAGAAAGCCAAACGCCTCAAAAGACATCGGTGATTTACTTTGCTCAAATAATAAGTAGTTGGAGAAAATGTGGAGACTTTAGTATCATTGATTGTTCCTGTGTATAATGCGGAAAAATATTTAAACCGAAGCATAGGCAGTATTTTAAATCAAAGTTATAAAAATTTTGAAGTTATTCTTGTTAACGACGGCTCAAAAGATAACAGCCTTACGATTTGTAGAGAGTATGAAAGTATTGATAGTAGAGTAAAAGTGCTTGATAAGAAAAATGGCGGAGTCTCAAGCGCAAGAAATTTAGGAATAGATA
>CALVTI010000050.1 GCA_944361835.1 uncultured Clostridia bacterium | reverse complement strand
TTTACGCCTTCCATCTCATCAATAGGCTTTAAGATGGCATAGAGTTTTTCTTTATAAGGTATTATAGCCACTTGGTCAAACCTGACAGCTTTGTCATTTTCATCGTATAGTGTGATAGGATCTTCGTTGTCTTCGTCAAGAAGCTGATCCAAGATGTTTACCTGTTCGTTTGTCTCTTTCATAAAATCTCCTTAATTTTTGTTTAGATACTGTTCTAAGATTATAGTCGCCGAAATCTTGTCTATGAGAGCCTTTCTCTTGTCTCGCCTGACGTTTGCCTCCAAAAGTAGTTCCTCAGCCTCGACCGACGACAGCCTTTCATCTTCAAAGACTATCTTCGCCTTAATCATAGGCTCAAGTTTCTTCGCAAAGGCTCTTGTCACAAGCGCCCTTTCGCCCTCTGTGCCGTCCATGTTTATAGGCAAACCAAACACTACAGTGTCCACAAGATTGTCTTCGACAACTTTCTTTAAATGCTCTAAGTCACTCTTCTCGTCTCTAGTCTTGTATACTTCAAACGGAGAGGCTATGGTTTTAGTAAGATCTGAAAGCGCTATTCCTATCCTGACGCTCCCAAAATCAACTCCCATAACGCGACTATATTGCATGTTTAAATTAAAACATAACAAGCCTTTAAAGTCAAATGATTTCGAAACAAATAAAAAATTAAGGCATTTCTGCCTTAATTTTATTCTTTAGGAGATTTAGAAGCCTTGGCTTGTTTTTTCATCTCTTCTTCTACCATTTTTTGTCCCTTATTTACGATCTGCTTTGCAGTATCGTTGTTTTTGTATAGAAGAGCTCCAATAACAATACCTACAGCCATTCCAAACATAATTTCTTTCATTTGGTCACCCCCTACTCATAGGGTGCGCAATTTCGACAAAATTATGTATTATTCCTCATCTTCATCGCCATCTGGCTCATCTTTTGCCTCTTTTTCTTTTCTTCTGTAATAGTCTTCAATAGCAGCGTGGATAGCCTCTTCAGCTAGGAGAGAGCAATGTATTTTTTGAGGTGGAAGCCCGCCAAGATAGTCTATAACTTGGCTATTTTTGACCTCAAGCGCCTCCTCAATAGTCATGCCCTTGATCATATCACAAGCGACAGAAGTGGCAGCTATTGCAGCAGCGCAACCAAAAGTCTTAAATTTTGCTTCTTCAATCACTCCCTCATCGTTTATATAGAGATATATTTTCATTATATCTCCACAAGCAGAATTTCCTACCTTGCCCACTGCGTTAGCTCCGCGAAGAGAGCCAGCATTTCTAGGATTTTTAAAAATGTCGATGACTTTTGCTGAATATTCCATTAGTTCTTCTCCTTTTTCCTACCTGCTTTTGTGAGTGGAGATATACTCCTAAGCTTCTCGACTGCTTCAGCGAGCTTGTCTATAGCGTAGTCTACATCGTCTTTTGAAATAGACTTTCCAAAAGAGAACCTTATAGAGCCCTGAGCGAGCTCATCGCTAAGCCCCATAGCCTTTAAAACATGTGATGGCTCAAGGCTCCCTGAGGTACAAGCCGAACCTGTCGAAACAGCTACTCCATTGAGATCAAGGAGCATAAGGATAGACTCGCCCTCAATAAGCTCAAAGCTGAGATTTACAGTGCCCTGAATTTTTTGTTGTGGATGACCGTTGAGCTTGACATAAGGTATTCGTTCCATCACCTTGTCTAAAAAGTAGTTTCTAATAGCTTTAAGTTTTTGTTGGTTGACGACAAGGTCTCTTGTCGCAATCTCAACTGCTTTTCCAAAGCCAGCTATGGCAGGAACATTTGTCGTCCCGCCTCTCTTGCCTCTCTCTTGATTTCCGCCGTCAATAAGTGGGTCAATCTTAACGCCATTTTTGACATACAAGGCTCCCACTCCCTTAGGCCCATATATCTTGTGAGCTGACATGGTCATAAGGTCTATTTCCATGTCCTGAACGTCTATCTTAACTGCTCCTATAGCCTGAACTGCGTCTGTGTGAAAGAGTATGCCATTTTCATGAGCTGTCTTAGCTATAGCCTTAATATTTTGGATTGTGCCAACCTCATTGTTGACTGACATTATAGACACAAGAATAGTGTCTTTTCGAATGTTATGCAAAAGCGAAGCCAGGCTTACAAGGCCATATTCGTCAACAGGAAGATATGTCACCTCAAAGCCCTCTCTCTCAAGCGCTCTACAAGCCTCTAAAACTGAGTCGTGCTCAATTTGACTAGTGATTATATGTTTTCCTTTATGCTTATTTGCATAAGCTATGCCTTTAATAGCCCAGTTGTTTGCCTCAGTGCCTCCTGAGGTGAAGTAAATCTCATTTGGCTTGCTTGCATTTATAGCCTTACAAACTCTATCTCTAGCTCGGTCGATGATGTGGCTAGCTTCTCTACCAAAGCTGTGCAAACTGCTAGAATTTCCGTACACAGCGTTAAAGCAAGGAAGCATTTCGTTCAAAACTTCGCTTGATACATAAGTTGTGGCCGCATTGTCTAAATATACTCTTCTTTCCATTTTATTCTCCAATGGCATTTTAGCACTAAAAAGGTGCGTTGTCAATAAACGCACCTTAAAATATTAGCCTATGAAATCAATTATCTGTGATTTTGGCCTAACTCCACTAACTCTTCTTGTCTCTTCTCCATTCTCAAAAAGAATGAGAGTAGGAACGCTCATAATGCCATAGTTTCTGGCTACTTTTGGAGCCTCGTCAACGTCAACTTTATATACCTCGCAGTCTTTGACTTCTTCAGCCACTTGCTCTAAAATAGGAGCAAGCATCCTGCATGGTCCACACCAAGTGGCAAAAAAGTCAACCAAAACTTTACCACTAGCAGCTTTTACTTTCTCTTCAAATTCTTCTTCGTTTAGAATTTTCATAAACTTTCGCCTCCTGCTAGATAGTTTAGCACAAAACTCACTACTACGCAAGCCATAGCGCAAACCTCATGAGCGACACTGCCCACAGGTCTACTGCTTGAGTGTTGAGGCTCTTTGCTACACACGACTGTGTGTCGCTTAACGCCTCTAGCTTTTAAGTTCTTTCTCATAACTTTAGCTAGGCTGTCGTCGTGAGTTTTGAAAATATCAACTATTTCAAAATTTGGCACGCCACGTCTATTGCCCGCCCCCATGGCTGAAATAATTTTAGTGCCTTGCTCTTTAGCAAAAACTATGAGCTCAGTCTTGTCAGCCACGCTATCTATGGCATCAATAACAATGTCATAGTCTTTAGAAACTATGGACTCAAGATTTGTTTTAGTCAACCTCTCATTTATGGCTTTAACATTAATTGATGAACTTATGGCCTCAAGCCTCTTTTTCATCTCAAAGACTTTAACCTTGCCAACATTTTCTTCAAGCGCAACAATTTGGCGGTTTAAATTGCTTGGAGCAATGGTGTCAAAATCGACAAGCGTGAGGTCGCTTATTCCGCTCCTCACGAGAAGTTCGGCAATATATCCGCCCACGCCTCCAACGCCAACGAGAAGGACTTTTGAGCGACAAATTTTATCCATTTCTTCTCTGCTATACAGCAGTTCCATTCTTGACAAATCTATCATAAAACATACTTTTTGAGGTCGTATTTTAGCTTGTTTTCTTTAAAAACTTTTTGCACATACGCCCTGTCTATCTTTACATCAAGCATAGGGTGTTTGCCACTGGCGTTAAAAGAAATGTCTTCTGTAAGAGCTTCCATAATTGTGTGGAGTCTTCTAGCGCCAATATTTTCGCTAGTCTCGTTTTCACTCTCAGCTGTCTCTGCAATCTCATCTAGAGCGTCGTCTTCGAAGATGAGGTTTATGTTGTCGACAGCTAGCAGACTAGAGTACTGCTTTGTAATCGCATTTTTAGGTTGGGTCAAAATCTTTTTAAATTCTTTCTTTGTAAGATTTTTGAGGTCAACTCTTATAGGAAATCTACCTTGAAGCTCTGGTATCATGTCTTCTATTTTAGACACGTGGAAAGCTCCAGCAGCTATGAACAAAATAAAGTCTGTTTTGATATTTCCATATTTTGTCGCCACAGTCGAGCCCTCGACAATAGGCAAAATATCTCTCTGGACGCCCTCGCGGCTTACATCAGGCCCACTGCCTGAGGCAGCCTTGCCCACTATTTTGTCCATCTCATCTATGAAGATAATGCCGTCTTCTTCTGCCCTTCTAATGGCCTCTGTGTTTACATTTTCCGTGTCTATGCGCTTGTCGCTCTCCTCAGCAAAAAGAATGTCTCTAGCGTGTTTTACTGACATCTTTCTCCTGACTTTTTTCTGCGGAAAGAGCCCTTCAAACATATCGCCAAGGTTTATCTCCCCGACACCGCCAACCATACCAAAGGCTTTTGGCGCTTCTAAGATTTCTATCTCAATGATACTATCTTCAAGTTTGCCCTCATTGAGTTCGGCCTTTAGTTTGTTTCTAAACTCCAGGTCGCTTATGTCGCCCTTTTCAGCAAGTTTTGCAGTGAAAAGAGCACTTAAGAGCCTCTCCTCTACAATAGGTTTAATCTTTTGCTCTATCTCATGAAGCTTTTCGTCTTTAACCATTCTTACAGAGACTTCAACCAGGTCTCTAATCATGCTTTCGACGTCTCTTCCTACATAGCCGACCTCAGTATATTTTGTCGCCTCAATCTTTATAAATGGAGCGTTTACAAGCTTTGCGAGCCTTCTCGCTATTTCAGTTTTGCCCACGCCTGTAGGGCCTTTCATGATAATGTTTTTAGGTGTGATTTCATCTCTTAGCTCTTTTGGGAGCCTGCTTCTTCTATATCTATTTCTAAGTGCGACAGCCACAGCTCTTTTGGCGTCCTCTTGGCCTATGATGTATTTGTCGAGCTCAGCCACAATCTCTTTTGGTGAATAGTCCATTACACTTCCTCCACTATTATATTGCCATTTGTGAAAACGCAAATCTCACTGGCTATTTTGAGCGCCTTTTTGGCGATGTCTTTAGCTGAAAGGTCTGTGTTTTCTTTGAGCGCTTTAGCAGCAGCCAAAGCGTAGTTTCCGCCTGAACCTATGGCGCAAATCTCGTCCTGTGGCTCAATGACATCTCCATTTCCAGAGATAATCAAAACTTTTTCTTTGTCTGCCACTATGAGCATGGCCTCTAGCTGACGCAGAGCCTTGTCCATTCTCCACATTTGAGCGAGCTCCACGGCGCTTCTCATAAGATTTCCAGAAAACTTATTGAGCATAGCCTCAAACCTCTCAGTCAAGCTAAATGCGTCGGCCACAGCTCCTGCAAAACCTACGACCACCTTTCCGTCATATATTCTTCTCACCTTGACAGCATTGCTTTTAAAAATAACGCTCTGTTGCATGGTGACTTGCCCGTCGCCAGCGATGGCTGTCTGGCCATTTCGTTTGACAGCGCAAATTGTAGTTCCTCTAAATTCAGTCATATTTTCTCCTTTTAGCACACTTTAAAGTACTCATGTAAAAATGTCAAATAAATTATTTACAAATAAATTTTTCTATTTCCAAATTAGACACATTGAGCAAATATTGTTTTTTTTCTTTTTTATCTCTAAAATTTTTGTCGCACTCTATTATGCCATAATTTGCGTTCATGGGCTGAAAATTTTCAGCCGAAGCGTTTGTGATATAGTGGTAAATTGCTCCAAGACAGGTCTTTGGAGAGAGCGGAGTCAGCTCTTTTCCCTCCAAAAGTTTTAGCATGTTTATCGCAGAGTATAGTCCGCTGGCCATGCTCTCTACATAGCCCTCGACGCCAGATAGTTGGCCTGCTATAAAAATGTTTGGGTGCTCTTTTAGTTGAGAGCAGGCAGTAAGCGCTTTTGGCGCATTTATGTATGAATTTCTGTGCATAACTCCATATCTTACAAACTCTGCATTTTTAAGTGCAGGGATCAGGCCAAACACTCTCTTTTGCTCGCCAAAAGTCAGGTTTGTTTGAAAGCCCACTAGGTTTAGAAGCGAGCCCTCTGCGTTTTCTTTTCTCAGCTGAACGACGGCGTAAAACTTCTCGCCATTATGCTCTAGCCCTACGGGTTTTAGTGGCCCAAACCTGAGCCCGTCTACTCCACGCTTTGCCATCACCTCGATCGGCATACACCCTTCAAACACACTCAGCTTTTCAAACTCCTTCAGCTTTGCGGTCTCGGCAGAAATAAGCTCGCTGTAGAAATTTAGGTATTCCTCTTTATTCATAGGAGCGTTGAGATAGTCGCCCTCACTTGAGCCTTTGCTATATCTGTTGCCCCAAAAGGCCTTTGACATATCTATACTCTCAAGCGTGACTATGGGCGCGACAGCATCGTAAAAGAAGCAACTGTCATCGCCAATGTAGCGTTTTAGCTCGTTAAAAAGCGCGTCACTAGTAAGAGGCCCAGAAGCAATAATCGTCGGCTGACTTTCATCGATTTTGGCGTATTCTTCATTCACGACTTCAATGTTTTCGTTTAACCTAATCCGCTCTGTCACTCTTTGAGAAAAGAGCTCTCTATCTACGCTGAGTGCTGAGCCAGACGGCACGCTACACTCCTCTGCCAGGCTTAAAAGGCTGGAGCCGAGTGCTTTCATCTCAGCTTTTAAGAGCCCACTTGCAGTAAGCGGGTCTGTGCTTTTGAGAGAGTTTGAACACACAAGCTCAGCAAAAGAGTTCATCTTGTGTGCTGGGCTCAGCTTTTTAGGTTTCATCTCATAGAGTCTTACCTTGACGCCATGATTAGCAAGAAAGAGCGCAGCTTCGCTTCCAGCAAGCCCCGCTCCTATCACATTAACTTTCTTTTCCATCTTCCTCTCGCTTATAGTCACAACTAGAGCATTTATAAGAATTTTTCCCTGGCTTTTTGAGAAGATAACTTCCGCACTTTGGACACTTCTCTGCCACAGGTATGTCCCAGCTCATAAATTTGCAATCAGGGTACCCCGAGCAAGAATAGAATACTTTTCCCTTTTTGCTCTTTCTAGCCACAACTTCTTTTCCGCATTCAGGACAAACGCCTGTCTCGCTGGTCTCGTTTTTATAAGGCATGATATTTTTACAGTTTGGGAAGTTGGAACAGCCCAAAAACTTTCCGTACTTTCCTTCTCTCAGCACCATCTTGTGCCCGCACTTGTCGCATACGACATCTGTCTCAACGGCAGGAGCTTTGTAGCCTACGCTACGCTTGTCTGCGCTGTAGAGAAGCTCTTTAAAGCCGTTCCAGAAACTCCCCACAACGTCTTGCCACTTTTCTCCTTTCTCAGCAATGTCGTCAAGCCTTGACTCCATGTTTGCGGTGAATTTTACATTTATGACGCCTTTAAAATATTTCTCAAGATAGTCGCTAACGGCTTCTCCAAGCTCTGTAGGAACAAAGCTTTTGCCCTCTTTTTTAACATATTCTCTATAGGTTATGGTGGATAGGATTGCGGCATACGTAGCCGGCCTTCCTATTCCCTTTTCTTCCATGGCTTTTACAAGCGAGGCCTCTGTATATCTAGCAGGTGGCTTTGTGAACTTTTGTTCGGTCTTAATGTCAATAAGGTTGAGTTTTTCTCCCTCTTCAAGTTTTGGGAGCTTAGCGTCAGCCTCTTTCTCCTCGCCTGTGTATTCTTTGTATATCACAGTATAGCCGTCAAAATCCACGGTCTTTCCTGTCGCTTTAAAGCCATAGTCTCCAGCTTTTATGTCGACATTGACGCTGTCATAAATTGCGCTAGACATTTGGCTAGCCAAAAACCTCTCATAAATGAGCTTGTAGAGCTTATAGTTTTCTGGGCTCAATGACGCCTTGACGCTAGCTGGCGTACGCTCAAGCGAAATAGGCCTTATGGCCTCATGAGCGTCTTGGGC
>CALVTI010000049.1 GCA_944361835.1 uncultured Clostridia bacterium | reverse complement strand
TTTATTCTTCTTTTTTCTTTCTTATTTCTTCACTCCTGACACAAGCGGTAAACGCCACGCAGTGGGGGTTTAAAATGGCAACCGCCCTTTTACTAGGGGTGGGCGGGTGGGAAAAGCTTCGAGGGCTCTTCAGCGCCCTATTTATAAGATTTTACTTTACATTATGATAGACTTGTTGCACGTCGTCGAGGTCTTCGAGTTTTTCTATCATCTTCTCAAAGGTCGCTCTCTTAGCTTCGTCAAGGTCTACATACATATCTGGGATGAGAGAAATTTCGCTTGAGGCTAGAGCATAGCCTTGAGCCTCTAAGTTGGCCTTAACTGAGCTTAGCGATTCAGGTGTGGTGATTATCTCAAATATGTCCTCATCTTCAATTATGTCACTTGCTCCTGCCTCAAGCCCGGCCATCAAAACATCGTCGCTGTTCATCTCTGGAGTCTTTTCTATAATTATGACTCCATTGCGCTTGAAAAGATAGCTGACGCAACCTGCTGAGCCAAGACTTCCGCCAAACTTATCGAAGGCGTGTCTTACATCGCCAGCAGTCCTATTTTTGTTGTCAGTGAGGCACTCGACTATAACAGCTGAGCCACCCACGCCATAGCCCTCGTATGTGCACGCCTCGTAGTTTACAGCTCCAAGCTCACCGCTAGCTTTTTTTATTGCCCTCTGGATGGAGTCGTTTGGCATATTGTTTGACTTAGCCTTTGAGATGATGTCGGCAAGCTTGTTGTTTGTCTTAGGGTCAGGTCCTCCCTCTTTCACGCAAACGGCAAGTTCTCTCCCTATTTTGGTAAAGATTTTGCCCTTTTCGGCGTCTGTCTTTTCTTTTGTTCTTTTTATATTATTCCACTTACTATGTCCTGACATAATTTCTCCTTATGAAAATACTATACAAAATCGCCCCATCTCAAGTCAAATGAAATTCTTTAAAGTCTCTTCTTGCCTGAAATTTGAAACATTATTATCCCGCCAGCAACTGAAACATTCAAGCTTTCAAGATTGTTTTTCATAGGTACGGAAATCTTTTTGTCGCAAATCGCTTTAAGCTCCTGGCTTACTCCTCTGCCCTCATTTCCTAAAACTACACCCACGGGCTCAGTGAAAGAAGCGCTAAAAATATTCTCCCCGTCCATATCTGCCGCAAAAAGCTTTCTATTCCAAGACTTAAAAGCTGAGAGAAATTCCTCTTTTTTGAGCTCGAAAATATTGAGTTTAAAAATTGAGCTCATAGAACTCCTCACGACCTTGTCGTTTGTGACGCTAGAACAGTCTAGGAGATATACATCTAAAAAGTTTGCGCCAAGAGCCGAGCGAAGAAGCGAGCCCACATTGCCCGCATCTTGGATTTCATCAAGCACCAAAAAGTCTGCCCTTGGAGCACTTAAAGGCCTTTTAGCATATTCAAAAACTCCAATAATTCCAGCTGGCGTCTTTACCTCGGCGAGGCTCTCAAGCACATGACGAGAGACTCTCACGCCCTCTGGCGCAAAGTCAAACTCTTTGCCTTCTTCTATCAAAATTACGCGAGGTTTGAGCCCACTCTCAAGCGCCTCCCTAACCAGCTTTGGAGTATCCAAAAAAAGCAAAAATCTATCTTTTTGTTTTTGCTTTTTGAGGTCCTTTATTAAGTTGTTGCTAGTAGAGGTAATGGTCTCCATCTTTCTCCTAAGCTATAGCAGATTTTGCCTGCTCTACAAGTTTTGCAAAAGCCTTTTCGTCTTTTACAGCTATGTCAGCTAAAACTTTTCTATTTAGATTTATTTCAGCTTTCTTGAGGCCGTGCATAAACTTGCTGTAAGAAATTCCGTTTAGTTTGCAAGCTGCAGATATTCTTGTAATCCAAAGGCTACGGAAGTTTCTCTTTTTCTGTTTTCTTCCAATGTAAGCATATTTTCCGCTCTTCATAACGGCTTGGCGAGCTATGCGATATTGTTTGCTTCTAGCGCCCCAATAGCCCTTAGCTTGCTTTAAAATAGCTCTACGTTTTTTTACTGCGTTTACTGCTCTCTTTATTCTCATAGTCTACTCCTCCTTAACCTTGAATGAGCTTTCTTACATTCTTAGCTTGCTTGCCTGTAAGATAAGCACCTTTTCTTAGTTTTCTCTTTCTCTTTGGGCTCTTCTCTGTGAGGAAGTGACCACGGTCAGTCTTGTTCATCTTCACTTTGCCGTTGGAGTTGACTTTAAAACGCTTTTTAGCACCGCTGTGTGATTTTAGTTTTGGCATTTTCCTTTCTCCTTTAATTCTTTTTAGGGTTTACAATCAATATAACATTTCTTCCAACAACTTCTGGCTCTTTGTCAATAGTGCCGTTTTCAGCAAGCATCTCGTAAAATCTTTTCACAACCGAAACAGCGTTGGCAGAATAAGCCTGTTGTCTACCTCTCATTCTAAGTGCAATCTTAACCTTGTCACCATTTTGCAAGAACTTGTTTGCATGTTTGGCTTTGACTTCAAGGTCATGAGTGTCGATAGTCATGGATAGCTGTACTTCTTTGAGCTCAGATATCTTTTGATTTTTCCTCATTTCCTTTTCTTTTTTGATGCTCTCAAACTTATACTTGCCGTAGTTCATGAGTTTGCAAACGGCAGGGCTAGATGAGGCATTCAAAAGCACAAGGTCAAGCTCTCTCTTGTCGGCTTCAGCAAGGGCCGCGCTAAGGCTCATAATCCCGAGCTGTTCGCCATTTTCTCCCACAAGCCTAACTTCGCTTGCACGGATTTGATCGTTTATAAGAAGTTCTCTAAAAATGTTTTTATCCCCCTTATGATAAAAAATTGGTGAAAGCAAAAAGCTCCACCAATTTTGAAATCTGCAATCAAAATTTTTGACCAAGCCTAAGCTAATTCTTGGCTGGTGAGAAGTGGTCTTCTGCTTTTACGAGAAAGATTTTACACACTTCCCTCTCTTTTGTCAATAATTTTTTTTAAATTTTATTAAATATTTTTAAATTTTATTAAACATTTAATGTTTTTTCTCTAACCTCTTTCTCAATTCTCTCGATAAACTCCTCAAGTTTTAAGCCAGAGACGTTTTCATTCTTACGGCCACGAAGCGAAATGGTTTTTGCTCTCTCCTCTTCGTCACCCACGATAATTTCATAAGGTATCTTCATAGAAAGAGCTTCTCTAATTTTGTAGCCAATCTTTTCGTTTCTGTTGTCGAGCTCAGCTCTTATGCCAAGAGCGTTTAGCTTTTCATAAATTTCGCTAGCATAATCCGCGTTTCTCTCAGTAAGGCTCAAGACTTTGACCTGAACTGGCGCAAGCCAAGTCGGGAAAGCTCCAGCATATTTTTCAATAAGGTATGCAAGCGTACGCTCATAACAACCTATGCTTGTGCGGTGAATGATGCAAGGCGTCTTTTTGGAGCCATCACTATCTGTGTATTCCATTCCAAATTTCTCAGCCAGCATCTGGTCTATTTGAATAGTGATGAGAGTGTCTTCTTTGCCCCAAACATTTTTGATTTGAATGTCGAGTTTTGGCCCATAGAAAGCCGCTTCGCCTATTCCTACAACATAAGGCACATTTAGGTCTTCAAGGATCTTTCTCATAGACTCCTGTGCCTCTGCCCACTGTTCAGGCGTGCCTATATATTTCTCCCTGTCGTTTGGATCCCACTGCGAAAATCTATACGAAGCATCTTCATAGAGCCCTACAGTTTTTAGCATAAAGATGGCGAGCTCTAGACATTTTTTAAACTCTTCTTCAAGCTGGTCTGGCCTACAAATGAGGTGACCTTCACTGATCGTAAACTGCCTTACTCTAATGAGCCCATGCATTTCTCCACTGGACTCATTTCTAAAGAGCGTAGAGGTCTCGTTGTATCTAAGAGGCAAATCTTTGTAGCTTCTAGCCTTGTTTAAATAAGCTTGATACTGAAACGGGCAAGTCATTGGACGAAGCGCAAAGACCTCTTTGTCTTTTTTTTCGTCGCCAAGAACAAACATCCCGTCCTTGTAATGGTCCCAGTGACCAGAAATCTTATAGAGGTCACTCTTAGCCATAAATGGAGTTTTTGTGAGGAGCCAGCCACGCCTCTGCTCTTCATCTTCGACAAATCTTTGGAGAAGCTGGATTATCCTAGCGCCTTTTGGAAGCAAAATAGGAAGGCCCTGGCCAATATAATCTACTGTCGTGAAGAGTTCAAGCTCACGACCAAGCTTGTTGTGATCGCGTTTTTTGGCCTCTTCCATCTTTTGAATATGCTCGCTAAGTGCTTTCTTGTCAGCAAAAGCATAGACATAGATTCTTTGAAGCATCTTGTTTTTCTCACTGCCCTTCCAATATGCTCCGCTGATCCTTGAAATTTTGTAACCAAAGTTTTGAAGCTTTGAGGTGTTTTCTACATGAGGCCCACGACAGAGGTCTATAAAGTCGTCGCCAAGCGTATAGGCGCTGATGATTTCGCCTTCAGGGAGCTCCTCAATAAGCTCAAGCTTATACGGCTCATCTTTAAACACCTCAAGCGCCTCTTTTCTTGAAAACTCCTTTCGCTCAAAAGGCTGATTTTTGTTTAGGATAGCGCTCATTTCCTTTTCAATTCTGGCCTTGTCGTCTTCGCTAAACACGACATTGTCAAAGTCGTAATAAAAGCCGTCATCTATCGCTGGGCCTATGGCCAGTTTAGCCTCTGGATAAAGCTTTTTTACAGCCTTTGCAAGGACATGAGAAAGGCTGTGACGGCACATTTCTAATTTTTCTTTTTCCATAAAACTCTCCTTTCTGGGGCAATAAAAAACGCCCCAAACTAAATAGTTTAAGGACGAAATAAATTCCGCGGTTCCACCTTAATTGCAGGGCTCGCGCCTTGCCACTTTAAATAAGTCACAGAGCAATAGAAGTGGTTTGGGTCTTTCGCTCTGCTATGTCTCTTCCAGCCTTGGAGACACTCTCTGGAGCAAAGACTTGAAAGACTTACTTGTCTTCTAGCTTTTTTCTGCTTATTAAAATAATACTCTCATTTTGACTTTGTGTCAACAAATTTTTCTAAAAATTTTGTACTGCTGAGAAGATTTAGCCTGTCGTCATAAATTCTTTCAATTAGGTTTATCTCTTTGCCCTCGACGCCATAGACGTTTATCTTTCGAGGAGACAAAGAGATTATTGCCCCCAAAAGCCAGTTTTCTCCCCTTGCCTCTTCACTTTCGAGTACAATTTCTTTAAAATTCTCGTCTAAGAGCTTAGGCTCTCCGTCCTCTTCGACTATATTTACTGAGTCTTGCAAAATCTCTAAATTATCCACTAAAAATCTTAAAAGCTCTATGAGCGTCTCTTCGTTGAGAAGATACACAGCATTATCTCCCACAATTTTCACAAGCTCAGTCCACTTGGCTTTGAGACTTTGAAGCTTGAAATTAAAAAAGCTCTCAAGAAGTAAGTTTTTCTCAAGTGTCAGGGCTTTGCCGATTATGTATCTATCTGTCTCTTTATCAAAATTTAAAAGCGCACTTTTAAAGGCTGTGGAAAAGGCCTTGCTAGGCATAGTCAAATTTTGCGATATAAAATCGCTTTTAAAATAAGAGCAAATAGCTTCTGTTATGTAAGCCTTTACATAATACTCAAGTCTTGGCCTTTCCATGTCTTCGCAGGCGATCACAACATATGCTCTACCTGCTTCGTCATATGAAGTTATGACTCCGCCTGCTTCCTCAACAAACTTCTTGAGACTCTTGTAAAGAAACTTGCACACCTTTACATTTTCGCTGTCTACGCCTATAGAAAATTCCCACATCTGTGCTTTCTCCCATGGTATTTTATGCAAGCAAATCAAAAATACTCGCATTATTTCAATAAGTTTGTTTTGATAAAATTTTGAGATAATATATAATACTAGTGTATTGAGGTGAAAATGAAAAAGAGATTTGGTGCTATATTAACATGTGTCATGGCTCTCTGTTGCGCTGTGCTGTTGTTTGGCTGTGATGAAGTGAGAGACCATAGAATAACCGCCACCTCTTGGGATATCGCTTGTGGCACAGTCTCTGGCTACGGCACATATAAGACAAACTACGAAGTCACGCTTAGAGCCACGCCAAAAACTGACCAAAACGCCTTCATAGCTTGGATTAAAGACGACGAAATCGTATCCTACGACGCGGAATTTACTTTTATTGCTAGCGCTGAAACCGAAGGAAAATACATCGCCATTTTCAATGGCCCTGACCTAGAGCTCATAGCTTTAAACAATGTTCAGTTGAGTTTTGGAAATGTGACAACAGGGACTGAGAGCAGTCAAGTTTTGACCTCAATCTCAAACGCAAGGCTAGCCTACGGCGAGTCTGCGTCACTTTTAAAGACTATTGCGACGCACAGCGAAGTAAGCGTAAGCTCTGGTGCTATTTCTGCAGAGCTCAATGAGTTTAACTTTGCTCAAGCAGTTTTAAGAGACACTACCGCCTACACTTTTGAATTCTCATACACTGCAAATTATGTCAACAGCGTAACAAACGTCACCTCAAGCTCAAACCTAGCCTCGCCTAGAGTAAGGATAGATTTTTCTCAAGATGCTATAGATACAGAAAACTTGACCATGACAAAGAGCGGAAGCGTTATAAACATAACAATAAGAAACATAACCACAGACTGGGGCTCCTCCGGCACACTCACCCTCCAATTCATAGAAATGAGCGCCCTCGAGCCACCAGAAGCTGAAACAGAAGCCTAAAACAAAAAGCCTCGCAGAAGCAGGCTTTTTATTTTTGTTCCCAAAATGTTCCTAAAAATTACTTGTATAAAATATCTGGCATATATAAACAAAAACACACCACAATATATGGTGTATTTTCTGTCTGGTGGGAGTTATAGGGCTCGAACCTATGACCCTCTGCTTGTAAGGCAGGTACTCTACCAACTGAGCTAAACTCCCAAGTGCTCTATTAGATTACCATAGAGCACGCATAATTGTCAACTGTTTTTAAAGGTTTTTTAAATTATTTGTTTCCTTCGTCAGCTCTTATCTTAGCAGCTTTACCAGTAAGATTTCTAACATAATAGAGTTTTGCTCTTCTAGGCTTACCCTTTCTCACAAGCTCGACTCTGTCGATGAGTGGAGAATGAACTGGGAAAGTCCTCTCAACGCCTACGCCATAAGAGATTCTTCTTACAGTAAAGGTCTCTCTAATGCTGCCGTTTTTCTTTGAGATAACAACGCCTTCAAAAGCCTGGATTCTCTCCTTGTCGCCCTCTTTGATCTTGTAGAACACCTTTACAGTGTCACCGACGTTGACCTTAGGAGCATTTTCTCTCAAGTTTTCTTTCTCAATTTGGTCTACTATATTCATGACTTTTCCTCCTATAAAACTAAGTGTTCTTGTCCAACAAAAAAGACAGCGGACCACCCGAAGTCAAGGTATAATAACATATAAAGACAATCTTTTCAAGCGTTTTTACAAAATTTTAGAAACAATTTTCAAGGTGGGTGATTTCGCCGTTTAATATTTCTATGACGTCAAAACGGCAGTTTTGGTCTAACATATGATTTAACTGGAGATACAGGAGCGCTACTTTTCGAATGTTTTGCTGTTTTCTATACGTGACAGCCTCTCGAGGCAAGCCAAAGCGAAGGCTGTTTCGAGCCTTGACTTCGACAAACACTATGGTGTCTTTATCCTTAGCTATGAGGTCGATTTCGCCAAAACTCACCTTAAAGTTTCGCCTTAAGATTTTGTAGCCTTTTTCCCTCAAATAATTTTCAGCCTCGGCCTCGCCTTTTCGCCCTTTTAGGCAGTTGTCGTCCATGAAATCTTTCCTAGCCTCCCCTTCCTAAAATCGTCTATCATCATAGCAGAAGCCCTGTCGTAATCGACCTCTCCGCCCTTTGATTTTAGTTTGCGAGCCTCGGCTATCTTCTCTATGACCTCATAAGGTTCGCCTTCGTCGTCCACGCCATAACGAGCTTTCAAGGCTTCTGGTTTTAACTTGCGCAGTTCTTTTATAAGCCCCACTGCTAGCTCGCCAAAGTCTAAGACTTCGTTTCTTATGCTTCCTAGCAAAGCAAGTCTTAAAGCCGAGCCTTGGTTTTCAAGATTTGGATAGAGCGTTCCTGGCGTGTCTAAGAGATGAATGTTCTCTCCAACATTTACCCATTGCTTACCTCTAGTGACTCCAGCCTTGTCGCCAGTAATGGCTTTAGCCTTGCCACAGAGATTGTTTACTAGCGTGCTCTTGCCTGAATTTGGCACTCCAACCACCATGGCTTTTATAAAAGCATTTAGGCCTTTCCCCTCTGCTTTCTTTATCTTCTGCTCGCAGAGAGCCTTTAGTTCTTTCACAACTATTTTGCCCGCGCCAGAACTTGTACAGTTCATCTTTATGGCCCTAGAGCTCTGGCTTTGAAAAACACCGCTAGATAAAAGTTTGTCTATTTTAGGTTCGTCAGCGAGGTCTATTTTGTTAAGAACATAGAGTACGGGCCTAGTGCCTATTAGCTTATTAAGCTCTGGGTTAATGCAATCGAGCGGGGCTCTAGCGTCTAAAACATATATGACCGCGTCCACATTTTTTATCTCAACGCCAAGCTCTCTTAGGCTCTTTGCCATGTGCCCTGGAAACCAGTTTATCTTCATTTTTCACCTCGCCTCAAATCTTTTCTCCGCTTTTCTGTGATAAGTTTTGACTGCTGAAGCCTCCACTTTTCTATCTCAGCATGATTTCCTGACAATAGCACCTCAGGCACTTTGAGTCCCATAAACTCTGCAGGCCTTGTATACTGCGGGTACTCTAAAAGCCCGTTCTCAAAACTCTCCTCGCCGAGAGACTCGCTGCTTATGACGTCAGGGACAAGCCTTAAAACAGCGTCCACCATCGCCATGGCAGGAATTTCTCCTCCAGTGAGGACAAAGTCGCCGATAGATATTTCTCTATCCACGCAAAGCTCTATTATTCTCTCATCTACTCCTTCATAGTGCCCACAGACAAAAATTATGTGACTAAGAGTTGACATCTCTTTGGCCATAGCCTGATTAAACGTCTTGCCTCTAGGCGAGGTCAAAACTACGACAGAATCTTCTTTCTTTACGCTCATTATGGCGTCATAAAGAGGCTGAGGAGTCATGAGCATTCCCGCTCCTCCGCCAAAAGAATAGTCATCACATTTTTTGTGCTTGTCCTTTGAAAAAGGCCTTATGTCAATAATGTTTATCTCAATGAGTCCTTTCTTTTCCGCTTTTGCAAGTACACTTGTCTTCAAAGGCGCAAACATCTCTGGGAAAAGCGTCAAAATGTCTATCTTCATAAATTCTCCTAATCACTTAGTTTGTTTAAATCGTAGAGTGTCTGGTCGGCTAAAACTACCTTGTCATTTAGGTCTACATCTTTAAATATCTCTTTTAAAAACGCGACTCTAAAGAGCTTTCCTCGCTCTCTAATAAGCAAAATATCAGCCCCTCCATAGCTCTCGACGCCCTCTATCTTTCCAATGCTCTGCCCTCTTTCATTTTTGACCTCAAGCCCCTCAAGGTCGGCGACGAGGTATTCTCCCTCATCAAGGCCACCTAGCAAGCGCTTAGAGACTGAAAGTTTTTTGTTTCTGTAAGCCTCGGCAGAAGTCCTGTCTGTAAGCCCCTCTAGCATGATATAGGCAAAGCCAAATCTAAAGACAGAGCTAGTCACGACCCTCTCTTTGCCGTCTATAAAAACGCTTTTAAGTCCATTAAAGACGCTTTGGTCATTTGTGAGAGGTTTTACTTTAAGCTCCCCCTTAATGCCCTGAGGCTTTACTATTTGACCTATGACAATGTTTTCCATAATTCTCCTAAAAATATAATACTTCAAGCGAGCGCTTGAAGTAAACATATTTTTAATTGTTTTCAATTTTTAAAACGAACTTTTTGCCAGACCTTGCGCCAACTGTGCGAAGAATAACGCGAAGGCTCTGGGCGATTTTGCCGTTCTTGCCAATGATTTTGCCAATGTCATCATCACTCGCATAGACAGTAATCACGACCGAGCTCCCCTCGTTTTTACTATCAACCTTGACTTCGTCAGGCTTGTCCACTAGTTTTTTTACAATTAGCTCAACGAGTTTTTCCATTAGTTCTCCTTTTTAGCTATTGCGCCACTCTTAACAAGCAAGTCTCTTGCTGTAGCTGTTGGAGTAGCTCCGTTTTTGATCCAGTTCTTAGCTTTTTCGTTGTCGATTTTGATTTCAGCTGGGTCTGTGAGAGGATTGTAAGTGCCGATAACTTCGATAAACTTTCCATCTCTTGGCGCCCTAGAATCAGCCACAACAACTCTGTAGAAAGGAGCTTTTTTGTCTCCAAGTCTTGTAAGTCTAATTTTAACTGCCATGTTTTCCTCCTTATAAATTTTAATGTATTTAGAGGCCTTACGGCCATACATTACATGAATGCTCTCAAGCCTTTTTTGCTCTTCATTTGTTTCATCATCTCTTTAGACTGCTCAAACTGTCTAAGAAGAGTGTTTACGTCTTGAATAGTGGTCCCGCTACCCTCAGCTATACGCTTTCTTTGGCTAGACTTTATGAGCTCAGGGCTACGCCTCTCTTTTGGCGTCATGCTTTGGATAATAGCCTTGTTTCTAGCTATTTGTTTTTCGTCTACAGTCACGCCCTTAAGCTTTCCGCTCAAGCCTGGGATCATGCCAATAATGTCGTTTAGACTGCCGATTTTCTTCATGTTTTCAAGCTGAGCGAGGTAGTCTTCAAAGGTGAATGAATTTTCTCTAAACGCTTTCTCAAGCTTTTTGGCCTCTTCTTCAGTCACGGCTTCTTGAGCTTTTTCAATAAGCGTCAAAACGTCGCCCATACCCAAAATTCTGCTCGCTATTCTATCTGGATAAAAAGGCTCTATGTCACCTATCTTTTCGCCTACGCCACAAAATTTTATAGGCTTGTTTGTGATAGCCCTGATTGAAAGCGCCGCGCCACCTCTCGTGTCGCCGTCTAGCTTGGTCAAGATGACGCCAGTGATATCCAACCTCTCATTAAAGGCCTGCGCAACTGTCACGGCGTCTTGACCAGTCATGCTGTCGACGGTCAAGAGGATTTCTGCCGGCGAAACTTCGCTCTTGATTTTTTCAAGCTCTTTCATGAGCTCTTCGTTTATATGAAGACGCCCAGCCGTGTCGATGATGACCGTGTCAAAGCCCTGCTTCAAAGCGTGCTCTACAGCCTGACGAGAGGTCTTGTCTGGGTTTTGCATGCCCTTTTCAAACACCTCACAGCCCGCCTGCTTGCCTACTACATTGAGCTGTTCGATGGCCGCGGGTCTATAGATGTCACAAGCGACCAAGAGAGGCTTTTTACCGCTCTTTTTCAAATAGGCCCCTAGCTTTGCGCACATGGTAGTCTTTCCCGCACCCTGAAGCCCGCACATCATAATGACCGTAGGCGGTTTTGGGCTGACTTGGAGCTTTGAGTTTGTGCTTCCCATTAGCGCAATGAGCTCTTCATTGACGATTTTGATGACCTGCTGAGCTGGAGTCAAGCTTTTTAGAACTTCTTCCCCCACGGCCTTTGCAGAAACTTTTGATATAAAGTCTTTAGCGACAAGATAGTTCACGTCAGCCTCTAAGAGCGCCACCCTGACCTCTCTCATGGCTTCTTTTATCTCAAGCTCTGTGAGACGCCCGCGTTTGGTCATCTTAGAAAAGATGTGGCTCAGTCTCTCGCTTAGCCCTGAAAATAGCGCCATTAGTCCTCCTTAAAACTTTTGAGTTTTTCTTCATACTCTCTACACTTTTTAATGTAGCCGACTTTTTCTTCAAAGTCCTCTAATTTTTCAAAAACATGATTTAGAGTCAAAAAGACAGACTGACGAGTTATGCCATATGTCTCGGCTATCTCGCTAAAAGACAGGTTTAGCTTTAAATAGTCTTCCGCCATGGCTCTTTGCCTAGAGCTGAGGAGCTCCGCGTAGGCGTCATACAGCTCGTTTAGCCTGACCATTTCGTCAAGTTCCATTCTTCTCTCCAAAACAAAAAAGTAAAACATTTTTGTTTGACAAATTTATAACATAAAAAAAGGCCTTTGTAAAGCCTTTTTTATAAATTTTTAAATTTCTCTTTCACTTTCTCTTACTTTAAAGTGAAGATGACCCTCTCTATCCATTTTCTTTGGCATGGCAAAATATCTCGCGCCGTCTTCGATTTGGGAGAAAATCGAGCTCTTTAAAGCCTCTTTTGCCTCAGCTCGCTTGGAGTCTACAAGCTCGTGAAATCTCTTTTCTTCGCCCGTCATCAACCTCAAAATGTCTTTTGAAGCCAGCTCTGAGTTTATGGCTCTAGTCGCTAGGTCCTTTGCATACTCTTCCCAAACGTTTGAGATCTTCTCCATGTCTTGACTGTGTTTTTCGAAACAAGTAGCTGGAAGCTCTTTTAAATTTTCTAAAAAGTCTTTATCGGCTTTTAAACTGTTTAGAATGGCTTGAGTTTCACTAACTTTGTTTCGTGTGCCATTTTTCACATAGTAAAAGACATTTGCCTTGAGCTCTTGCTCTTCCTCGTGATAAACTCTGTAGCACATAGCTCTAAAGTTGCTGTGCCCATGAGGATCTATTTTTTGAAAGGCCATAAGGTCTCCCAAGGTGTCTATGCCTAGGCCCTTTAAATAATAAAGAAAAGAACGCGCTCCTTTTGTAACAAAATTTTCTATAGGTGTCTTGTCTTGTGAAAAGGCGTCTTTGAGCGCCTTGCTGAAATTTTTCTGCCCCCTAAACTTTGGAGCCTTTTTATCTTTTGCGTCTGCCATTTTTACCTCAACTTGTTTTATTTTATAACTCTAACTCGTCGTCTTTAGTAGGAAAATGCTTGTGGCCCTCGAGCTTTGTTTTGCGGTAGATTTTGGGATTTACCTTATAGTTTGCCGTCTCGTCTA